>JADLBI010000347.1 GCA_020847775.1 Opitutaceae bacterium | reverse complement strand
GTTCGAAGTCACTTCGGGCCGCGGCTTTGGCTTTAAGGCTGCTTCATGATAGAATCGAGCATCATCAGATCGTAAGGGTAAGAGAGTTGACTCCCCAGAGTTGGTTGCTCGTCGGATTTCTTGGTCTAGGTATCCTGTTGGGGGCGTTTGCCGCGGCAGCCGAAATGGCGCTGGCGTCGGTCAGCCGGCTGCAATTCCGCGAAATGCTGGCAGCCGGACAATCTCGGGCACGCGTGGCCGAGATGCTGTTGAGCACGCCCGCACGCCTGCTCTCGACGCTGCTGGTTACTAAAATCATAGGTTATATCACGGTGGCGGCCTCGGCGATTTTTCTCGCGTGGCAGATCGGGGGCCTGGGTTGGGAGCCCTGGGCGCTGCTGGCGGTTGTGATCGTGCTGCCGTTGGTGCAGATCCTGGCGCGCGCCTGGACGATCGGCAGGCAGGAGCAGGTGGCCCTGTGGTTGGCGCCATTGGTGCGCGTGCTGACGATCCTCCTCACCCCGTTCACCGCACTCCTCCAGCGCATCGGCCACGGCGCCGCCCCCGAAGGCACGGCGCCCGAAAGCATCTTTCTGAGCGAAGACGGTCTGCGCTTCCTCTTGAATGTGACCGAAGAAGAGACGACCATCGAGGATGACGAGAAGGAGATGATCGCCTCGATCTTCGAGCTCGGCGACAAGCTGGTGCGCGAAGTGATGGTGCCGCGCATCGATGTGGCCGCCGTGTCGGTGGATGTGCCGATGCTCGATGCCCTGGATGTGATCCTCAAGGACGGCCATTCGCGCCTGCCCGTCTATCGCGATTCTATCGATAATATCGTGGGTATCCTGAACGCCAAGGATCTGCTGCGCTATCTGCGGAGCAGTCGCACCGATGTGCCGCTGAACCGCATCCTGCGTACCGCTTACTTCATCCCCGAATCGAAGAAAGTCGATGAACTGCTCCAGGAGTTGCAGCAGCGCAAGGTGCACATGGCGGTAGTGGTGGATGAGTACGGCGGGACGGCCGGCATCGTGACCCTCGAAGATCTGCTGGAGGAGATCGTCGGCGAGATTCAGGACGAATACGATGCAGAAGAACCGACGATCGAGCCGGTCAACGATCATGAGTTTCTATTCGATGCGCGCGTGCCGCTGGGTGAGGTGAGCAAGCTGCTTGAGGTCGAGCTCCCTGAGGAGGGGGGCGATACGTTGGGCGGGTTCATTTATAGTCAATTGGGCAAGGTGCCCGCTGTTGCCGACGCCGTCGAGTTCGATGATGTGGTGTTTGAGGTGTTGTCGGTGGCGGGACGACGGATCCAGCAGGTGCGTGCGAGCGTGCATATGAGTGAGGATGAGCGGGATTTGCAAAAGGCGTCGGAGCGGGCGAGTGATCCGCCGATGATCCACAGCAAATCGCAGGTGGCGGCGGAATCATGACAAAGATGGCAAGTCAGCAAGTCAGCAAGTCAGCAAATCAGCAAAGCGCTGCTCTTGCTCGCCAGCCGAATGGCTTGAGCGAAGGCGAGATCGCGGCGCTGATTGCCGCGGCCGCCGCGGTGCGCGAGCGAGCCTATGCGCCATATTCACGGTTCTCGGTCGGCGCGGCGTTGCGCGCCGCGGATGGCAGGCTCTTCGCGGGCTGCAATGTGGAAAACGCGTCGTATGGCCTCACGATCTGCGCCGAGCGGAACGCCATCGCTCAGGCGATCGCCGCCGGCACGCGCGACTTCACGGCGGTGGCCGTCGTGAGCGAGAACGGGGTGACGCCATGCGGCGCGTGCCGCCAGGTGTTGGTCGAGTTCGGGCCCGGGATGATGGTGATCGTCGTCGATATACGTGGCCGCCGGCGCATCTACACTTTGGCGGAGTTGTTGCTCGACGCTTTTGGCCCCAGGCAGCTGCCCGGCGATTGAGCCACATCTGTGTGCTGATGGGGTGTCCCTTGAGATGTATACTATTCGCTGCTCTGATATTTGCGTTTATCGGTATATCGCCGGCGGGCGCCGCCTCTATTGATGCGCCACTGGCGCTGGCATCCAGTTCTCGTCCAATCTCTCTTTTTCCTCAGCATCAGTCGAACCACGGCATCACCACGGCCGCCGCGGATGATTGCGCGCAGCCATTCACACCCGTGTATCAGATTCAAGGCAGCGGCAGCACGGCGGCCATCACGGGCAAAGTAACGACACAGGGTGTCGTCGTCGGTGACTATGAGCTGCCTGGCGGGACGAGCCAGATCCGAGGCTTCTATCTGCAAGACCCGGCCGGCGACGGCGACCCGGCGACCTCCGACGGCATCTTCGTCTTTGACAATGGCGTGGACAAGGTGTCGCTGGGGCAAGTGGTGCGCGTGACCGGCACGGTCGGGGAATACAACGGTCAGACCCAAATCTCCTCGCCAACGATCATCCAGTGCGGCACAACCGGCAGCGTGACGCCGGTGGATGTGACCCTGCCGTTGCCTTCGTCGGATCATCTCGAGCGATTCGAAGGGATGTTGGTGCGTTTCCCGCAGACCCTCTATGTCACGGAGCATTTTCAGCTCGGCCGCTTCGGGCAGGTCGTGTTGACCGCGGCGCGCGATCGCCTGCGCCAGCCGACGGGCGTGGCTGCGCCGGGCGCGGCGGCGCGCGCCGTGTTGGCCGCTAATAACCTCAACCGGATCATCGTCGATGATGCGGTGAACGACCAAAACCCTGACCCGATCCTGTTCGGCCGCGGCGGCAATCCGTTCAGCGCCGCAAACACGCTGCGCGGCGGCGATAGCGTGAGCGGGCTGGTGGGCGTGTTGGCCTATGACTGGGCCGGGAATGCCGCCAGCCCCAACGCGTATCGCGTCCGCCCGGTGGCGGCGCTTGGCGGCGGCGCGCCGAACTTCCAGGCGGCCAATCCACGGCCCGCCGCGCCCAGCGCGGCGGGCGGCAGGCTGCGCGTGGCGTCGGCCAACCTGCTCAACTATTTCAACACGTTCGACGGCCTCCCCGACACGGACGACAACTGCACCAATGGCGCGGGCGGCGCCGCCGCCGATTGCCGCGGCGCAGATACGAGCGACGAATTCGACCGCCAGTGGCCCAAGACGGTAGCGAACCTGATCGGCGTTGGCGCAGATGTCATCGGCATCATGGAATTGGAGAACGACGGGTACGGTCCAACAAGCGCGATTCAGGATCTGGCGACCAGGTTGAATCGCGCCACCGCGCCGGGCACATATGCTTTCATCGATGCTGATGCGCTCACGGGCCAGGTCAACGCGCTCGGCGCGGATGCCATCAAGGTCGGCCTGCTCTACAAGCCCGCCACGGTCAAGCCGGTGGGGAAGACCGCGGCGCTCAACTCTGAAGCGTTTGTGAACGGCGGCGACAGCGCCGAGCGTAATCGGCCGGCTTTGGCGCAGACATTTGAGGAAGTTGCAACCGGCGAGAAATTCACCGTGGCGGTGAATCATCTCAAGTCGAAAGGCAGCGCTTGCGATGCGCCCGATGTCCTCGACGGCCAGGGCAACTGCAACCGCGTGCGCACGCGAGCAGCCGAGGCGTTGGTGGCATGGTTGGCGACCGATCCGACCGGCGCGGCCGATCCCGACTATCTGATCATCGGAGATCTGAACTCGTACGCGATAGAGGATCCAG
>JADLBI010000346.1 GCA_020847775.1 Opitutaceae bacterium | reverse complement strand
TGCCAAATCTAAGCAGAAGCCCCGCACTGTGGATTTGCTTTGCGACTGGCAATACCTGGAACGCTGCATCCATCGCCTCCTTGCCGCTTGGGGGCGTGACCTGTGCCAGTGGAATGACAAGAGCGCGCTACACCGTCAGATTTGGGATCAGGCAGAGTGCGTGCGTCGGTTGCGTGAACGCACTTGTCAGTTTCCCGGCGGCAAACCTGATGCGCCAGTGTCGGGTGAACTCGAGCGTCTAGCCAACACGGTGCTGCTGGCGCCATCGCTTAATGATGCGCTTGACGGCATTTACGTCCATCTAGTCAAGACCCTTGTGGCGGCCTATGGTGAATATTGCGCCTCGGTCCACCCCATCCATGACGCGCCGACTGTCGCTCTACTGCACGAAATCAATCAGATTAAAAGCCAGCAATGGCTCTGGTATCGTGACTACCGCCGCCGCCACCCACACGCGATCGATCCAAACTATTTTGCCCGCGTAGAGGCCGCATTGGCCCGCTGCGCACATGGCAAGAAAGCCCTGCCCGTTGATCCAAACGACACTGCTCGACCAGCTGGTGTTGCGACCGATTTCCGGTTGAGCCGGTTCAGTGCCCGCGAAGAACCGATCCGCAGCCAGCAGCCGTTCATGGACTACGTGCGCGCGGATTTCGCCACGAGCATCGAGGCCCGACGCCTGTTCTGGGCCTATGGTTACATGATGGAAAAAAACCTACCCGATGATCAGCTCGGCTGGATATACTACGGCCACTACATGCCGTGGCAGTGGCATCACGACATCTCGCGGCACCTCTGGGATGAATCGCGGCATGGCGACTCGGGCTACTCCCGGCTGCGCGATTTCGAAATTTCGCTAAAAGAAGTTGGCTTCGCGGGCTATGATCAACCCGACCGCGACGCGGTGCTTAAGGAGATCGCAACCACCACCGGCATAACGCTTGATGAAGCCTACGCGCGCCAACTCGAACTGCTGCGCCCCTACAAGCTCGACCCGATTACACCTGCGCAACTTTACCAACACGTCTTCATGATCGGCATGGTCGCGGAGACCGGCCATTTTGTGGTCAAAAACGAAGGCTACGTAGATTTCAAAGAAGGGCAGGATCTCGACTCGGCAGAAATGATGCTGTTCGATATCATCGACGAAACCGCCCACGTCCAATACGCGCACAACTGGCTCGACCTGCTCGCCAAACACGCCGACGTGGATAACTCCGACTACCGCGAACGCGCCGCCAAGATCCGTGAGGAAAGCCAAGCCCGAGCCAACGCGACCGCGGCCGAAAAACTAGTCCAGCTCCCGCGCACTCCCGGCGATCCGTGTTTCGATTTCTATCAAAGCCTGCTTGCCCGCATTCGGACGCACGCACCCTTGGCCAACGCCGCCACCTGCCCGCCGCGTTCCCCCAAGCCAATGTAAGCCGAGTCGGCATTCGGCTTGCACGCCATCACTCACGCGACATTTATTGGTCAGCCATGGCCCGCATACCGATCGAGGATAATTGCAACGACGTCATCAACAAGACCCAGCGTGGTCTCAAAATCTCCGACGAGGATCTGGCCGCCCGCGCCGGCATTAGTGCCGAAGATCTTGCGGCCATCAAAGGGGGTGCCCCACTCTACGGTGCCATCCGCCGCGTCGCCCGCCATCTCGGCCTCAGCCCGGATGCGCTCGAAGTGCTGGCCAAAAAGATCTGGTATCCCGAACAACCCAGCTTTCCGCGCGGCTTCGCGATGTATAACACCGTATTTGAGGACATGACGGTCAACGCCTACCTCGCATGGGACACGCGCACCAAACAAGCCGCCGCCTTCGACACCGGCGCCGACTGCTCGGCCATGCTCGACACCATCAAGCACGAGGGCCTCGACCTGCGCTACATCTTCATCACCCACACGCACGACGATCACATCGCCGATTTAAAAAAAGTTTCCGAGGCCGCGCCCAAGGCTGAAATCTGGGCCGGCGAGTTGGAGCCTGTGGACTTCCGCGGCGCGAAAACATTCAAGGAAAACGCCCATTTCCACGTTGGCGAACTCGCCATCAAGACCCTGTTCACGTGGGGACACTCGCCCGGCATGACCACATTTTTCGTCACGGGCTTGAGCTGGCCGCTCGCCATTGTGGGTGATTCCATTTTCGCCAGCTCGATGGGCGGCAGCCCGACCCACTTCGCCGAGCAATTACGACACAACAAAGAAAAAATCCTCACCCTGCCAAAAGACACTGTCATCGCCTCCGGCCATGGTCCCCTGACCACGCTGGCTCAAGAGAAGATGCATAATCCGTTCTTCGCTCGCTGAACTTTTCCAAACCTAAACCCACCACCACACATGTCTGAAAAAATCGCCTTCGTTGGAGTCGGCCGCATGGGCGGCAACATGGCCCGCCGTCTCAAAGACTGCGGCTACAAGATCGCCGCTGTTTACGACGCCCATGCGCCCGCCGCCGCTGAACTCGCCAAAGAACTCGGCGCCAAACACACCAAGACCCTTGCCGCCGTCACCGCCGCCGCTGACGTTATCTTCACCGTGGTCACCGACGATGCCGCGCAACTCGGCGTCTTCGCCGAAACTGGCGATTCGCTGCTGACTAAGGCCAAGGGCAAGGTCTTCATCAATTGCGCGACCCTCACGCCGAAGACCCACGTCGAGGTCGAACGCCGCGCCAAGAAAGTCGGCGCCATCACTCTTGAAGGCTGTATGGCCTCCTCGATCCCACAGGCCCGCAACGGCACGCTCTATCTCATGTGCGGCGGCAACAAAAAAACCTTCACCCAGATGAAGCCCATCCTCGAAAAGCTCTCCACTGCGCTCCGCTACGTCGGCACGACCGGCCAGGCCGCGCAGGTGAAGGCGCTTGTCAACATGGTCATGAACATCAACACGGCCGGACTCGCCGAAGGTCTCGGTCTCGGCCACGCGCTCGGCCTCGACCTGAACATGTTGCGCGAAGTCTTCTTCCAAACCGGCGCCAATTCGCAAGTGCTCAAGACCGACGGCGAGGACATGCAGAACCGCGACCACTCCTGCTTTTTCTCCGCCGCGCACGCCGCCAAGGACAGCACCATCGCTTGGGTGCTCGGCGCGGAAGCAGGCATCAACCTGCCCCTCGCTGGCGCGACGAAGCAACAATTCGACAAGATGATCGCACTCGGCCTCGGCGGCCTCGACAAATCCGGCGTCGCCGAACTCACGTTCAAAGGCCGTCACGCCTGATGTAATTTTCGATTTTCGATTCTGGATTTCCGATTGCCCAGGCAGTCCAATCCGGAATGAAAGTCGAACCCCTCACCCAATCGAAAATCGAGAATCCAAAATCGAAAATGTCCAAAATCGCCCATATCGCCAACCTTTGGTCCCTTGTCGGCATTCCTTCGCCCAAGAAAGAATGGTCGCTTGAACGCAAAATCTCCGCAGTCGCTGAAGCCGGCTTCGACGGCATCACCACTGCTCTTACCCCTGAACATGCCCGCCTTGCGCAGAGGCACGGTCTAAAGCATCTGCTTGGCTTTATCTCCAACAACTCCGGCAAATCCGCTGAATACGCCCAAGCCATCCAGGCGCAGAAGGACGCCGGCGCCGTGCACATCAACGTGCAACTCGACGACGAGGACACCAAGCCCGAGGTCGCCACGCGCAACTGGATCAAGATGATGAAGGAGGCCGACAAAATCGGCGGCGTTATCATGTCGCTCGAAGTCCACCGCGACACCTGCACCGAAACGCCGGAGACGACCTACGAGATCGCCCGCCTCTACAAAAAGGCCACAGGACGGATGATCAAAATCAACTTCGATTTCTCGCACTTCGCCGTCGTGAAGCACATCCACCCGGGCAACTACAGCTCCTACCTCCT
>JADLBI010000345.1 GCA_020847775.1 Opitutaceae bacterium | reverse complement strand
GTTCGGCAGCGATGAAGCCGCGGAGTGGGCGGCGATGCGGCGCGCGGGGCACGCGGTGGCGGATACGGTGTTGCGCGACTTCGAGGAGATCGGTGGATTCGCCCGAGACGGCGTGCTCCTCGTGCTTGCGGGCAAAGGGCACAACGGCGGCGACGCGCTGATCGCGGCCGGGGCGATATTGGCGCGATTCCCGCAAGCGCGCGCGGAGGTGCTGCCGGTTTATGGCGATGCGGCGATGCGGCCGTTGGCGCGGCGGGCTTGGCGAGACTTGCAACAGCAATATCCCGAGCGGGTGAAGCTGGTGACGCGGGCGGCCATGCGAGGAACCTACGAGTTGTGCCTCGATGGGGTGTTTGGTTTTCAGTTTCACCCGCCGTTGGATGAGAGGGCGGCGGCGATGCTGGCTGAGGTCAATCGACGGCATGTGCGACTGCGCGCGGCGGTGGATATACCGAGTGGCGGCGGGGAACCAGGCGCGTTCCGGGCGGATTTCACCTATGGCACGGGCGTGCTCAAGCGCGAGGTGTTGGGCATGGTGAACGCGGGGCGGCTGCGGTATCTCGACTTGGGTTTTTTCGCGACCGAGACGGTTGAAACGGAGAACAAGGTTATCACGCCGGACGTGCTCGCGCCGTTGCGCGTGTGGCGCGATCCACAAACCGAGAAGCGGCGGCAGGGGCATGGGTTTGTGCTGGCCGGGTCGCGGGACTATCCGGGCGCGGCCCTTATGGCGGTGTTGGCGGCGGTGCGCAGTGGCGCGGGCTTGGTCACCGCTTTCGTGCCGGAATCGCTCGTGCCGGCATTTGCGGCGCAGGTGCCCGAGGCGATTTGGGTGGGTTGGCCGGAGACGCCGGAGGGAGGATTGGCCTTGGAGGGACTGCATTTGCTACGGGAGCGCATGGAGCGGGCCTCGGCGCTGGTGATGGGCCCAGGGATCGGTCGAGCGCGCGAGACACTCGCGTTGATGGCCGAGGTGCTCAAAGCGGCGAGGGTGCCGGTGCTGGTGGACGCGGACGCGTTGCAGCCGGAAGTGCTGGCCGGAGCGAAAGCGCCGTTGGTGCTGACGCCACACGCGGGGGAATTTGCGCGGATCGCAGGCGGGAAAACGTTGCGCGATTTCGCGCGCGAGTCGGGGGCGACCGTGGTGCTCAAGGGGCCGGTGACGCAGGTGTGCGCGGGCGGATTGGTGTATCACAGTTTGTTTGGTGGACCGGTCTTGGCGCGAGGAGGCAGCGGCGATTTGCTGGCGGGCATGATCGGCACGCAACTGGCGCGCGCGCCGGATGACGTGTTGGCGGCGGTTTGCGGCGGGGTGGCGTGGCACGGGTTGGCGGCGGAAGCGTTGGCCAGGGCGCAAGGGACCGAGGCAGTGCGAACGACGCAGTTGCTCGACTTTCTCACGGCCGCGTTGAGACTCGGCGCATGAATCGCGACCTGACGGATCGGCAAGCGCTGCTCGTTTTGAACGCGTTGCCCAACATCGGGCCGATCACGCTGAATCGTTTGTTGGCGGAGTTGGGCGGGGATCCCAGGGAAGTGTTGCAGGCATCGGCCAAACGCTTGGAAGGCGTCAAGGGGGTTGGCCCGGCGATCAGCGGCTCGATCGTGGGTTGGCGCGAGCATTTCGATCTCGCCCGGGAGGAGGAACGCATGGCGAAGGCGGGCGCGGATTTCGTGGTGCAGGCGGACGCACACTATCCGCGATTGCTGAAGGAAATCCACGATCCGCCGATCGGGTTTTACCGCAAAGGCCAGTATGGTTTCGAGCAACCGTGCATCGCGATCGTGGGCAGTCGGCGCACGACGCTTTACGGACAATCGGTGGCGAAGCGGTTTGGCGCGGAGCTGGCGCGGTTGGGCTTTTGCATCGTGAGCGGATTGGCGCGCGGGATCGACACGGCGGCGCACGAAGGCGCGCTATCGGTGGAGGGCAGCACGGCGGCGGTGCTGGGGTGCGGCATCGATATCATCTACCCGCCGGAGAATCTGGAACTTTACCGGCGAATCGTGGAGACGGGGGCGATCCTGTCGGAGTTTCCTTTTGGGCGGCGCGCCGATCGGCAGAGCTTTCCGATGCGCAACCGCGTGGTCGCGGGGATTTGCGACGCGGTGATCGTGGTGGAGAGCGACGTGAACGGCGGCTCGATGATCACGGCGCGATTTGCCGGGGAGCAGGGACGACTGGTTTACGCGGTGCCGGGGCGCATTGACCAGGCGACGAGCGCGGGCTGCCATCAACTGATTCGCGATGGCGCGACGTTGCTCACGAGCGTGGATGATATTTTGGGCGAGCTGAGTTATCTGGATGGGTTGCGGCCCGCGCCGATCCCACTCAATGCGGGCGGTGAGGGCGGGGTTTCCGCCGCGGACCTGAGCGCGGAGGAGGCCAACGTGTTGGCGTGTTTCGCGGGCGGCGCGATTTTGACGCCGGACGCCGTGGCGACACAGACGAGCCTCGCCGCCGATAGACTGTCGCCCGTGCTGATGATGCTGGAGCTCAAGCGGCGTCTGGTCCGGCGCTTGGACGGCACCTGGGAAGCGCGGCCACGATAACGCGTGAGCGACAAGCGTGGGGTCAGAGCGCGTGGATCGCGCGCTTGCCGACGGCGAGGGCGGCTTCCTTGACGGCTTCGCTCATCGTCGGGTGCGCGTGGATCGTGCGCGCGAGGTCTTCGGCGCTGCCACCGTATTCCATGTGCGCGACGATTTCGCCGATAAGCTCGCCGGCGTTTTTGCCGAGGATCTGCGCGCCGAGGATTTTGTCGGTCTGCGCGTCGGCGATAATCTTCACGAAGCCGTCCGAGCCGTCGTTGGCGTGGGCGCGGGCGTTGGCGGCGAAGTTGAATTTGCCGACGTTGACCTTGAGCCCCTTGGCTTTCGCGGCGTCTTCGCCGAGGCCGACGGTCGCGATCTCGGGATCGGTGTAAATGATGGCGGGCATCAAATCCCAGTTGATGTGCCCGGCCTGACCGGCGATCCATTCGGCGACGGCCGCGCCGTCTTCCTCGGCCTTGTGGGCGAGCATGGGGCCGTCGATCACATCGCCGATGGCGTAGATGTTGGCCGCGGTCGTCTTGAGGTGCGCATCGACCTTGATGCGCTTCTTGTCGGTGAGTTCGACGCCGGCCTTGTCGAGCGCGAGTCCGTCCGTGAAGGGGCGGCGACCGACGGAAACGAGCACTTTGTCCGCGGCGAATTCCAGGGGTTTGCCGTCGCGCTCGGCGGTGAGGATACCGTTCTTGAAACCCGTCACCTTGGCGTTGACCTCGATCTTGAGGCCCTGCTTTTGCAGGATGCGCGTGAAATTGCGCACGACGTCGGCATCGGCGGTGCCGGCGATTTGCGGGAGGAATTCCACGATGGTGACCTCGGCGCCGAGGCGGGCCCAGACCGAGCCGAGTTCGAGACCGATGGCACCGCCACCGACGACGACGAGCTTCTTCGGCACTTCGTTGAAGGCGATGGCGTGGTCGGAGGAGACGACGGTTTGGCTGT
>JADLBI010000344.1 GCA_020847775.1 Opitutaceae bacterium | reverse complement strand
TCACCTAGCAGGCGGGTGTAATCGGAACGACCGCCCACCGCGTGTTTGTAGTGCGTGGCCCGGGCGCCGATGATCGGCGTGAAGCTGAACCAGTCTGTTCGCGTGATCGGCCGTGAGAGTGCATAATACGCGTCGATTCGGTCGCTGCGCACCGCGGGACCGGCGTTACCGGGCGGTCTTTCGCGCAAGGCGGCCACGCCCGCCTGTAAACGCATATATGAGCTGCCGCCGATGGCGCGGGTCGGTATATCGAGGTGGATTTCCGGCAGGCGCTCTTGCACGCGTTGAAAATTGTTGGGCCGGAGCCGGCTGAAGGTGGTGAGTGACCAGAGTTCCGTCGTGTAGCGGGCCTGCAGATAATTGTCTGGCTCTTGGACGCGGAAAAACTCGTCGGGTTGGAAATCGCGGAGGATTTCCGAGTCTTTCCAGTAGTTGAGCTTGGCGGTGACATGCAGATTTGGCGTCAGGTCCTGCGCGTGCCACCATTGCAGGTAGCCGCGTTTTTCCGGCACGGGACGGCCGAGCACATCAGTCAGCTTTTCACCGTGATCATTGATGTAACCCGAGAGGAGATCGCCGGCTAGATCCAAGCCGTCGCGTCGCGATTCATAATGAGCGGATGGGCCGAACATGAAGCCGCGCTGCGTGTAAACGCCGACGGTGCCGCCGACCCGTGTGTCTGGCCCGATGGGTATGTGCGCGCCGATGCGCGTGAACAGACCCAACGAAGCGCGGTAACCAGCACTAAACGAGAGGTAGGAAACGAGGGGCAGATTGAGCTTGTAGGTGAATTTCGGCAGCGTCATCGGCCGCACCGAGCCGACCCCAAGGTGGGCGTTGTGCGCGACGATTTCGCGCCCGCGCTGATAGATTAGTGGATCAGCCGCGACACTGGGCTGCCACGGACCGGGCTCGCGCACGCTCATGACCGCGTCGAAAATAGTGACCTCGGTCGGGTTGCCCTCGGCCCGCTGCCCGGAGACGAAATAGGGGAAGTGACCGGCGCGCACGTTTTCGGCGCTGAAGGTGCGCGCGGCGCGGCGATAGACGAGGCGGTCGGCGAGGATGCGATCCGCGCCGCGAGTGAAGATCACATGGCCGGTGGCGATGGCTTCGCCGGTCGCGTAGCTGTAGCGGATTTCGTCGGCTTGGAGCAGGGTCGTGCCGTCGGTCAGGCGGGCGTTGCCAGAGAACAGCACGGTGTTGTTCTGTCGGTCGATGATGGTTGTTTGCGCGGTGAGGTTGGATTCGGCGACCGACTGGCCGCGCAGGGCGGCAGCGGGCAAAACGAGCAACAGGCAGAGCAGGCGGAGGCGGCGCATCACGGTGCGGAGCAAAGGCGCCGGGGAAGGGGCAAGCAAGCCCACTCGCGTGACTTCCGTCGGGGTTGACCTTGGACGGGATTCAACAGCTATGATGGTCCCGCGAAGCTCGTTGCCCATGATTATCTCTGAATCCGAACTGACCTCTCTGCTGGAAGCACGCCACGCGACTCCGCACGACCTGCTCGGGCTGCATTATTCAAACGCGTCGGGAAAGCGCGGGCTGGTGGCGCGGGCGTTGTTGCGGGATGCCGCAACCTGCGAGCTGGTCGAGCTTGGGCGAGGTGAGGCGCATGTAATGGAACGGCTGGCCCCGGAAGGTCTCTTCGAGTTGTTGTTGCCGCGTCGGCGCAAACATTTCGCTTACGAGCTGCGGGTGACTGATTATCGTGGGGTGACGCGGAGCGTGCGCGACCCTTACACATTTTTGCCGACACTGGGTGAGCAGGATTTATATCTGTTCAACGAAGGCAACGAGCACCGTGTTTACGAAAAACTCGGCGCTCATCCGCGAGTGTGCGACGGCGTGACGGGTGTGGCGTTTGCGGTTTGGGCTCCGGGCGCGGCGCAAGTCTCGGTGGTCGGCAACTTCAACGCGTGGGATGGACGCTATCATCCGATGCGTTCGCTGGGAGCTTCGGGCGTGTGGGAGTTGTTTGTCCCTGGGCTGGGCGAGGGCGAGCTCTACAAGTTTCAGATTCGCGATCAGCAGGGGGCAACCCGCGTCAAGACAGACCCATATGGGACTTATTTTGAAGCGCCTCCGAACAACGCGGCGATCGTGTGCAATCCGCGTCGCCATCAATGGCAAGATGCGGCGTGGCTGGGGCGCCGAACGCAAAACGCCGGGCGGCTCGACCGCCCCGTTTCCATATACGAGGTGCATCTGGCGTCGTGGCGTCGCGATCCCGGCAATCCGGAGCGCTTGCTCAGCTACCGCGAGCTGGCACCGCAGTTGGCCGACTACGCGGTCGAGATGGGCTTCACGCACATCGAGATTATGCCGGTGGCGGAGCATCCGTTTGACGGCTCGTGGGGCTATCAAGTCACGGGATTTTACGCGCCGACGCAGCGGTTCGGCACGCCGGAGGATTTCGCGTGGTTTGTGGATCATCTGCACCAGCATGGGATCGGGGTGATTTTGGATTGGGTGCCCGCGCATTTCCCACGCGACGCGTTCGCACTGGCGGAATTCGACGGCACACACCTTTACGAGCATGCCGATCCGCGGCAAGGCGCGCACATGGACTGGGGGACGTTAATCTTCAACTACGGGCGCAACGAAGTGCGTGGGTTTCTCACGGCCAACGCGCTGGCGTGGCTGGATCGCTACCACATCGACGGCCTGCGCGTGGACGCGGTCGCCTCGATGCTTTACCTTGATTACTCGCGCAAGGCGGGCGAGTGGATTCCCAACCGGCACGGCGGGCGCGAGAACCTCGAGGCGATCGCGTTCCTGCGCGAGGTGAACGACCTCGTGCACCACTACTATCCGGGCGTGTTAATGATCGCGGAGGAGTCCACGTCATTCCCCGGGGTGAGCCGTCCGGTGAGGGATGGTGGTTTGGGCTTCGATTACAAATGGAACATGGGATGGATGCACGACACGCTAGGCTATTTCGGGAAGGAGCCCGTGCACCGCAAATGGCACCAGAACGACCTGACGTTCGGGATGCTTTACCAATACGCGGAGAATTTTGTGAGGGTGTTTTCGCATGACGAGGTGGTGCACGGCAAAGCATCCATGCTGTTCAAGATGGGCGCGTGGCACATTCCGGAAAAAGCGGCGAACTTGCGCGCGCTTTACGCCCACATGTGGGCGTGGCCGGGCAAAAAACTACTCTTCATGGGCGGTGAATTCGCGCAATCCCACGAGTGGGATTACCGCCGCAGCCTCGACTGGCACCTTTGCCAGTATCCCGACCACGAGGGCGTGCGCCGCTTGGTGCGCGATCTCAACCGTCTCTACACCTCAGAACCGGCGCTCGGTGAACACGATCTTGATTCGCAAGGCTTTCAATGGCTTGCCTGCCACGACCATGAGGCGAGCGTGATCGCGTATCTGCGTCGCGCGCGTGTCGGCGACGCGCAGCTGGCGGTGATCGGACATTTTACACCGCTCGTGCGGAAAAAATACCGGGTGGGCGTGCCGCGCACCGGCCTGTGGCGCGAGGTCGTGAACACCAACAGCGAATACTATGGCGGCAGTGGCTTGGGCAACGATGGGGCTCGGCACACCGACCCCGTGCCGGCGGATGGGCACGCGCAGTCGCTACTGCTGACGCTTCCTCCCTATACAACGACGATTTTCAAGTGGGTTGAAGGTTAGTCGCAGTTTGCCGTGGGCTACGCCAGGCCTGCTGAGACAGCGGCGGATTAACACACTTTGCTAATCGTGGCCGTGGCACCACTGCCGGGCAGCGTCACGTTATCACCGACATGCTTGCCGATAAGCTGTCGGCCGAGCGGTGACAGCGGGGTGAGCACGCAGACGTCCCCGTGATCTGGCAAGGCAATCTCGAGGCCGCCTGACAACGGACCGAGCAAATACCAATCGGTCCGGCCTGTGGCAGAAAGTCGTAACAATGCACCAATGGCAAGTGGCGCGGCGTCGTCAAAATCGGGCAAGGGGAGCGCTTGGTAGGCGGATATAGCGGCGGCGGCTTCGGCTGCGAGTTTGGCCTGACCTTCGGCGAGATACGCGGCCTCCTGGCTGTGGGTGTCGTATTTGTTTTCCGGTCGGCTCTCCTCGCTGATCGCCTCGTCATGCGCCAATTGCGCGGCGCGAACCTGCAACTCGTGATCGGCTTGGAGCTGCCGGATGATGAGCTGGCGTAGACGAGATTTTAGTTCGGAGCCGGTCATGTGCACGGGCCAAGTTGGCGGATGCGCCCACCTTTGCAAATATTGCGTCAAAGGCGGCTAGAGCGGTTTTGGGCTCGCGGGGTGCGGAATATCCGCGCAAGGTGGGAGCGATCCGTAAGCCCGCTTACGCATACCCCGCATGGCCCGTAAAATCAGCTTCGTTAATTACAAAGGTGGCGTCGGCAAGACGTCCCTCATCGTCAACACCGCGGCCGGTCTGGCCAAGTTGGGTAAGAAGGTGCTACTTTTCGACTTGGATACCCAGTCGAACGCCAGCATCTGGTTGCTGCGACTGGAGCGCTGGAACAAGATCAACGCGACCAACGAGGGCGCGATTTTGTCCATCTTCGAACCGGGCACGGCCGAAATCCGCGACATCGTTTGGCGCGATGTGGTGGAGGACAAAAACGGGGTGAAGGCGCTGCCGGGCTTGGACCTAGTGCCCACGAATTTCAGTCTCGTTGATCTGGAGAACGAATACACAGGAGATCCCAAGGCACCGCATTACTTGGTGTTCCAGCGGCAGCTCGCGGAGATCGAAGACCAGTATGATTACATCCTTTTCGACTGCCCGCCGAACATTTTGCGCGCTTCGCAATGCGGTGTGTTCAGCAGCAACGAAATCATCGTCCCCGCCAATCCCGACGCGCTGAGCCTGATCGGGTTCACGCTGCTGGTAGACAAACTCGGCCGGTTTCATCAGCAATCGGCGAGCTTTCGCCAGACCGCGATGGGGCCAGCGGCGCAAGTGCGCGGCATCGTGTTTAATTCCATAAAGACCGGGGTGGATATTGAGGTGCCGAAGATGCGGATGCAGCTGCGCATGAACCAATTTCGCACCGCCAAACGGGTGGCGGCGGACGCCAAGATATTCCAGACGCAGATCCGCGATGCGATGGTGGTGCGCCGCGCGGTGACTTTGGGGTTGCCCGTCGCGTTACTGGCGCAGGAGGCGGACGACGGCGCGCAGGACAACGTCATCACCGATTACCGCCGACTGGCCGACGAAATCATCCGGCTCGGTCCGCTCAACTCATAAACCAGCTTCCCATGCCTGAAACACCCGCATACACCGCGCAAGACTGGGATGAAGTCCGCGCCGCATTTGCGTCATCCATTATGGTGGACACCGCGCTCAGCAGTCTGGCGCAAAATTTGGAAGGGCCGGACTGGCCGATCAAGGGGCCGGATGAAACCCCGGCCGCGTATATCGATCTGGCCTACGATGAGGCGGCCGAGCTGTTACAGATGAAGGGCTATCCCGGGAAAATGGGGCTGCTGATTTCTCTGCTTAAGGACACGTTGGCCTTTGATGATCCTTTTGGGGAGATGGTCGAGCAGTCCGCACAAACGGCCGAGCGGGAAAACACCCTGCTCAAAAATCTAGCGAAGCTGGGCATCCCGGAAGAGTTTCCCATCAATCTGACCGGGCTCGATCAAGGCACGCTGGAGTTCTGCCGTCTGGAGCAATTACCGACGTTGGGGGCCTTCGCACGGTTTGCCCAAACCATGTCGCAGCAGGTTATTGTGGGTGGGGATTTTCGCAAACTGCTCAATGCGCTCTCGCATGTGGACGAGATAGGACTGGCCGCCTTGATTCCGTTTCGCGCGGGAGCCAAAGGTCTGCACCTAGTCGAATGTCTCGCGCAAACGAGCCGTTCGGGGAACGTGCCGGAGCGAACCGCCGAGGCACTCGCCCATTTCGCAGATGATCTCTCGGCCTTGCGCGCCAGAATGGCCGCGGGGGCGGATTTGCAGCGTGAGATCATGGTGCTCAACGACGCCGAGGCGGAAAACCGCGTGGTCGGGATTTTGACTCCGTTATTGGGCGACAAGCCGGCGGAACCGGTGAAGAAGGGATTCTTCTCCCGTCTGTTCGGGAAATGACCGTCATGGCTGGCGACTCGGATCGGGGTGTCAAGTTCCCCACGAAAAATCCCTCGCCGCCCACATTGCGACTGCGACGGAGAACGGCGTTTGAGGTGGCGGAGGCATCCAACGCGGCGCGCGATTCAATCAAGGCCATAGTGGATTCGACCCGAACACCATGGGGCGAGCCCACCCAGCTCGATCAAGGCAAGGTCTCCGAGCTGGAAACATCGTTGCGGCAATTGGAGATGATGCTGGTGGATCGTGAACGCACGGCCGCGGAGAACGAGGCGCGACAGGCTGACCGCGATCGCGAACTTGCCGAGGGCGAGGCGTTGCTCGCGGCGCGCGAGCAGCGATTAAAGGCGCGTTTGGAGCAGGTGCCCGCGCGGGCGGCGGCCAGTCCGGCGGAACGGGCGGCGTTGGAGCAGCTCAAGGCTGAATTGGAAAAACAGGAGGCGACGCTGCAAGAACTGCGGCAGCAGATTCGCGAGCGGGAGCAGTTTCTCGAGGAAAGTGAAAACACGCTTTTTGACATAGTTCAGGCGCAACAGGAGAAGGAGACCGAGTAAGAGCACAAAGCCGAGGGCTTGCGGGCTTGGGAACACCGGCTAAAGGAGCGCGAGGCGGCGATCGATCCGGCTGCCGCCGAGGCGCTAAAGGCGGAGCGCGCGGCCGCGGCGCAGCGCGACGAATTTAACGAATAGGGGGGCGAATCCTCCATTGACTCCCGGCGGACCCCCACAAATCCTGTGCAACCTTTTTCACAAACCGCCGTCAGACATCTGACCTTTTGAATCATCTATGAAGCGTTTTTATCTGTTCCTCTTCCTCGGTCTGGCCGCCTTGGCGCGCGCGCAAAATCCCGAGAACGAGATCCCCACCTTTGATTTGGACGATTTCTATGTGGAGCCGAAGTTTTCGATGAGCGTGGGCACACGGCTTCTTGACGGCTCGAAGGTGGCGTTTGGCGGCCAGGGTGTGATCGCGCCACTGGCGGCGCTGAAGGATGTCACAGACTTGGACGTTGTCCGCGAGTATCATGATGGTCTGGTGCTGCGCGACGCGCGTGAAGGCGCTACCGACCTAAAGACCAACACTTGGACCTATGTGGATGGCGACCAAGTGATTGATGCCGGGGCCAACATCGCGTTTCATCAATACAGCGCGCAGGTGACCGACGCCACCGTCCGGCGGAATGATCCGGGCATGAGTTTGGGCACCGAGTTGGTGCTCTCGCGCGACATGGGCAAAATTGGCCAGAAGATCGAGTGGAAGCTTTTCGCCGGCGTCGGTATTAACGGCATCTCATCCAACGCGCAGGGTAACGTGCAGGCCACTATTAACACGATCACCGACGTTTATTCTTTAGGTAGGCAAACCCTGCCGAGCGACGTGCCTTATGTGGCACCTTCGTCCACGGCGGATGCGGACGGCAATGTGACGGATACCACTGTGCTGCTCGGCCAGCGCCCCGACAGCCGGGCTAGCAGCAGCGTGAGCAATAACACGCAGGTTTCCAATTTTTGGAAACTTAAGGGCACATATGTCACTTTCCGCATGGGCCCCTCGTTGACCTATAAGATCAGGGATAATCTCTGGCTGAACTTCAGCGCCGGTCCCACCTTGGTCTATTCCGGCACGGACTATTCGGTGGAGCAAACCCTGGTGCCCGACACGGCCGACCCGATTGTCAGCAAGGTCACGGAGAGTGAACTGAAGGCACTCACCGGCTATTACGTCGATGCAACTGTGGAATACCGCATCACCGAGCGTGCCGGGCTGTATGCCGGTGCTTTCTATCAATCGAGCGGGGACTACACCTCCACCATCACGCAGAACGGCTCTAGTTATACGACCGACATCGATCTGTCCCAACTGCAGGGTTTTCGCGCAGGTCTGAACTTCAAGTTCTGATCAGGCTGTCGGTTGGTCGGCCTTCGCCTGAACTCAAAGCGTCGGTTCAGGTCGGGCCAAAATCGGCGATGACGGCGTCGATGTCGCGCAGGTTTTCGGCTGGCAGCAGTGCATTTAACCGAGACACCACTTGTTGAATGAGTCCGTCGGGACAGGATGCCCCGCCGGTAATTAGGATTCGTTTGGGACCGGTTAGCGCTGACCAAAGCGGCCGAATCTCTGTCTGACCAGTGAGCCGGCCCGCATGCATGGACGGGAAAACAAAATGCTCCACGGCATTGAGCGAGAGAATATTGGCCTCGGATTGAATGAAGAAGGCCTTTTCCCCCAAGGCCTGCGCGCATAAGCGGTAAAGCTGGTAGGTGTTGGAGGAGTTTTTTCCGCCGATGACAAACGCGGCGTCCAACGGATCGGCGAGAGCCTTGGCCAGAGCGTCCTGGTTGACCTGCGTGGCGTAGCACAATGTGTCGCTGCGGCCACCGCCACCCACGCGCTCGACGGCTGCCGGGCCGTGCAAATCCACATACAGATCGCGCAGGTAAGCGATGATGGCGCGGGTTTCGTTGACCAGCAGTGTGGTTTGGTTGACCACCGCCACGCGCTCCAAGTCGCGGTTAACATCGAACCCCGGCGTGTGCTTGTCCGCGAACAGGCTGTAGAACTCTGACCGGACGGCCGGGTCTTTGGCCCTGATGACGCGGCTTAGTAATTTGGTCTCAGCCAGATCGCGCACGATCAGGGCCGGGGCGTAGCGGCGGGTGTTGGAAAAGGTGGCTTTCGTCTCCTCGTGTTCGGCCTTGCCGTGGATGATAACGGTGTAGCCGGCGCGGCCGTAGCTCCGCGCCGCTTTCCAGACTTTTTCCACGAGCATGCAGGTGGCGTCGTATTGACAGACGGCGATGCCCTTGCGCACGAGTTTGCGCTTGTCGTTATCGGTGGCGCCAAAGGCGGGGATGATGACAATGTCTTCGGAGGTGAGGGAGTCCCACAACAAGGGTGCGCCCGGATCAGCAACCGCGGATTTGCCGTTGACGGTGAAGGGCACGCCCTTGTCGGTCTGGAGATAGGTCAGCCCGCGGCGCAGAAGGTCGTCATTCACGAACGGATTGTGGATCAGTTCCGAAAGCATGAACACGCGGCGGCAGGGGTTGGCGGCGAGGGTTTCGTAGGCGCGCTCGATGGCATTTTTGACCCCGAGACAAAATCCAAAGTGGCTCGGGATCAGGTAGGTGGCCGCGCCGAAATTCAGCTCCATCGGCGAGGTGGCCGAACGCTCGTGAGTGCGGGCACGTTCCTTGATAAGCTCGCACAGTTTCGACTGGTAAAGCGCGCTGGAAGTGGGGTCGTTGGCGTAGATGGCCGCGTTACGCTCCTTTTCCGGCCGGAATTTGTAGATGAAGTCGTTCTCGCCGATGTGCAGGTAAGGAATGGCAACCAGATGCGGCTCCAATTCGGCGAGGATGGCGTGCAGAGAGGGGGCGAGCATGGCCGGGGTGGCTTCAAGCGCACCGATGGTCATGAAATCGATTTCGCTGTCGGCTGACGCGCCAACTGCTTGGCAAAAGTAAACTTGATGTGTGCGCCCGGCGGCGCTGACGGTTAGGAATTCCTTGGGGGTGGTGTGGTCGGGAAAGGCTGACTCTAGCCGTTGGGTCGCCATCCCGAGATCCGTGCCGGTGAAGGCGAGACCGGCCTTGGAGCCGAGGCGGCGCACGGCCAGACGGTTGGACCGGTCGAACGCCAAAATGCAGGCGAGGACAGTTGGAGTTGCGGCGGATTCTGCCATCGGACGGCAACTCTGCGCGCATCGCGCAAAGTCGCAACTCCGATCGCGGGCTGGAGTTGCTTGATTTGCGGCAACTCGGGCCGCAACAATGGGCTGTGCATTATACAGCGGCGGCCAACGGTGTGATTAGGACGGTGGTGATGGCCGCGTTGCTGGGGCTGTTGCCGGTGTCCGCCCATCATATTGAAGGCGGGCGGTTCGCGGATCATTATATCGTTGATAATTGGGATGTGGACAGCGGTTTCCCGTTCATCGCGGTGACTTCGCTGGCGCAGACTCCGGATGGCTATTTGTGGACGGGCTCCTATTCGGGCCTGGCCAAGTTTGACGGCTGGCGCGTGTTGCGCGTGCCGGTGGGCACGACCGAGGCGTTGCGCGCAGCGATGGTGATCGGATTGGCGGTCGATCAGGGGGGCGGCCTTTGGGCGGCCACCAGTGCCGGGGTCGCGTGGTTGAAGGACGGGCAATGGCATGATTATGGTCCGTCAGCGGGTCTGCCCGCCAGCATGGTGCATTCCCTCTGCACCGGTCCGCGTGGTGAGGTGGTGGTCGCGGTCGGACGCGAAATATTCCACTTGGTTGACGGCCGGTTCGAGCCATTTACCTGGCCCTTACCGACCGGGATAGGGCGCAAGCCTTTCAAAGTCGCCTTTGATCGCGACGGCATGCTGTGGGCGCTCTCCGAGGATATCTTGGCGTGTTGGACAGAAGGTCGCTGGCAGGTGCTGCTTGAGACTCCTGGCGGACACACGGATGCCTCATTCTTGGGCTTGGGAGTAGCACAAAGCGGCGGACTTTGGGTTGCCGACGGCAGCGCACTGCATCTTTGGAAGGATGGCGCCTTGATCAAAACGATGCCTCGCATGGCCGGACACATTGGGGAGGCTGTGCAGATTTTCGAAACGACGGACGGGCGAGTCTGGACCGCGGGCTATCTGCACGGCGTGGTCGTCTATGATCAAGACGGCCGCCCAACCGAATGCACCATGCGCGACGGTTTGCTCAACAATGCCTGCCTGTCGCTCTTTCAAGATGACGAGTCCAATATCTGGGTGGGTTCCAATGGCGGCGGCCTGGCGCGGATCAGGCAACGACAGTTTCAGACCTTCGACGAAGCGGCCGGCATGGCGCAACCCGTGGTCAACGCCATCTTTGAAACCGCGCCCGGCAAACTCTTGGTGGGTACGCATGGTGGTGGTTTGCTGCCGTTCACCAAGGTGCGATTTGGCGAACCAATTGTCTCCCCGGATCGGGACAAAGGGTTGAATGCGCAAGCTTGGGTCAATGCGGTGGTGGAGCAGCCTGGGGTCGGCCTTTGGGTTGGCGCCTATCGGGATGGATTGTCACTACTGCGTGACGGCAACGTGAGCCAATTTAATGAGGATGCGCTGGGCTCGGCGTCCGTTTACGCCCTGTTTCTTGATTCACGCAACCGATTGTGGATCGGCACCAGCCGGGGGGTACTCGTTCGCGATAACGGCGAGTTTACCCGCGTCTATCAAAGTCCCGCCGAGGATGTGCGGTTTTATTCGTTTGGGGAGGATGCCGACGGCGTCATTTGGGTGATTAGCCTCCGGGAAGGTCTTTGGCGTTATCAAGCGGACACATTCACCCGCGTCACGACGCTCGCAGGGCGAGCCGTGCCCGTGTTCAACTGTATGCATCGCGATGATCATGGCTCGTTTTGGCTTGGGGCGGATGACGGCACCTTGTGGCGTCACGGCACAGACGGTTGGTTTGTATATGGTGAATCGCAGGGCGTTGCTTCGTATGACTGGACTTCATTGCTCACTGACCTGAAGGGCGACTTGTGGTTGGGCTCGGCCAACGGGATTGCGCATCTTGCGCGCAAGACTCTCGATGACATAGCGGTCGGCCAAGCGGGCAAGGTGCGCTTCCAACTCTTCAATCGCGCGGATGGCATGAAGAGTGCCGCCTGCCGGGCCGGTTATGGGCAAACCGCCCTCCGCGCCGCCGATGGCCGACTTTGGTTTGCCACGATCAAGGGCATGGTCACTGTCGATCCCGCGCAAACGGATTTCAATCCGCGTATCCCCCGGCTGCACATTGAGGAGGTTCGAGATGGTGAGACGAAGCTGGAATTGCCGCATGATCCCACTCAGGCCGTGCGGATTCCCGCCGGCACCCAGCGCGTGAACATTCGTTACTCCGGGGTTAGCCTGAGCTACGGCCTCGACACCCGGTTTATCTACCGGCTCGAAGGCGTGGACACCGACTGGGTGCGGGCGGGTATCGAGCGCGTCGCGCGTCTGCCGGATTTGCGTCCGGGTAATTACACATTCCGGGTACGCGCGATCAGTCGCGAAGGCCGCGAAAGCGAAGAGGTCGCGGTGCGCCTCAATGTCGGGGCGTTCTTTTGGCAGACTTTATGGTTTCGCGCCGGTCTGTCCGCCGGGCTGGTTCTGGCGCTGCTGCTCGCGCTCTGGCTGTCCTTGCGCTGGTATTTTCGACGCGAAGGCGAACGCCTGATGCAGTCGCGCGCCTTGAACGCGGAACGCGCCCGATCCGCCCGAGTGGAGCAAGCGATGGAAGCCGCCGCCGCCTCGAGCCGGGCGAAGAGCGAATTTTTGGCCACCATGAGCCATGAAATCCGCACGCCACTCAACGGAGTGATTGGCTCTGCGGACATGCTCGTGGACTCCGCATTGAACCGCGACCAACGCGAACACATGACGACATTGCGGGCTTCCGCGGAATCCCTCCTGGCGGTGTTAAACGACATTCTGGATTTTTCAAAGATCGAGTCCGGCCATATCGTCATCGAACGCATCCCCTTTGACCTTAGCCAGCCGCTGCGCGACGTATTGGAGGTGATGGTGCCGCGGGCCGCGGCGAAAAACATCGAGCTCGTACTGCAACTGCCCCTGGAGGTGCCACTGCAGGTGGTCGGTGATCCCGACCGGCTGCGCCAAGTACTGCTCAATCTCGTTGGCAATGCGACGAAGTTCACGGAGTCCGGCCATGTGTTGCTCAAGGTCGAGCTGCTCCCGCCGCAACCCGACGATTCCTCAGCCGTGGCGCGTTTGAAATTCAGCGTGGTTGACACCGGAGTGGGTATCGCCCCGGAGGCGCAACCCTTATTGTTTGAACGGTTTACTCAGGCTGATACTTCAACGACTAGGAAATATGGCGGCACGGGGCTTGGGCTCGCCATTTGCAAACGCCTGGTCGAGCTCATGGGAGGCGCCATCGGCGTCCGCAGTATTTTGGGCAAAGGCGCGGAATTTACTTTTGAAATCTGCCTTGGGCGCGCGGAAACACCAGTTCCCGACGTGCGCATACGACACGATGAAGTTATCGTGTTGGACGCATTCCCTCCGGCTGCCGCTGCTGCGGTGGCACTGGCGAAACGTTGTGGCTACACCGCGCGCAGCGCCTCGACACCTTCAACCGTGGTTCTCTGTTTGGCGGAAATCGCGAAGTCGGCACGATTGATCCTGTTTTGGGATGGGCGAGTGGAATTTACCACAGATGAAGCAAGTGCGTTACGGGATGCCATTGCCGCCGACCGTTTGCGCGTGGTGAAAACGGTGCTTCGGCCTCAGCAAGTCGCGTCGGAGTCCGAGCCGTTTCCCGTCGCAGCGGTGCTCCGAAAGCCGCTCCTCAATCCTGACAATCTGGCTGAGGCGGCGGACTGGTCACATGCGCCGCTGGGCGTTCCTGGGCTGCATTCTCCGCGGCCGCCTGCCCCTGCGGAAATCGCGTCCAAGCTGGCGGGAGCGAGGGTGCTGGTGGTCGATGATGACGCGGTGAACCGCCTCGTCATATCCAAGCAACTGGAGCAGCTCGGTTGCGTGGTAGAGCGGGCGCAGGATGGCGCGGAAGCGGTGGCGCTGGCGCGCCTGCATCATTATCATGTGATACTCATGGACTGCCGCATGCCGGTGATGGACGGCTACACGGCCACGCGGGAAATTCGCCGCGCATTGGTAGATACGCCGCCAATCATCGCGATCACGGCGAACACGACGATCGAAGACCGCGAAGCCTGCCATGCCGCCGGCATGGTGGACTTTGTGAGCAAGCCGGTGCGAAAGTTTGAGCTGCAACGCGTGCTCGCCCAGTGGTTGCGACCCGGCGCGAAGCCGTAACTCAAACGTCGGCCAATGCCGCCGCGAGCTTGCCTGCTTCCTTGCCGCCGCCCATCGCGAAGTCGGGTTTGCCGCCGCCTTTGCCGCCGATCTGCACAGACAGCGCGGAGACAATTTTGCCAGCTTGGTGACCGGCCTTGATCGCGGCGGGTGAACAGAACGCGACCACCGAGGCTTTGTCGCCAAAAGCCGCGCCGAGTTGCACGACGCCTTCGCCGAGCTTGGGCAGGATTTGCGAGCCGAGATTGCGCAGCGCGTCGGGTGAATCGACTTCGACCAAGGCGGAGACGAATTTCAAGCCATCCTTCTCGATCGCTTTGCCCACGAGTTCATCGGCGAGCCCGGCGGCGGCTTTTTGTTCAAATGCTTTCAGTTTGCGCTCGGTTTCCTTCTGGTGCGCGAGCAGCACGTCGAGTTTTTGCAACACGTCCAGCGGTCCGGCATTGAGCTTGGCGCTGACCGCTTTCAGCGCGGATTCGTGTTCCGTTACGAAAGCGTAAGCCGGTTGACCGGCGACGGCTTCGATACGGCGTGTGCCGGCGGCGATGGCCATTTCGGCGACGATTTTGATCAAGCCGATTTCGCCCGTGGTGGCGACGTGGGTGCCGCCGCATAGTTCGCGACTGTAACCGCCGATGTCCACGACGCGGACGATCTTGCCGTATTTGTCGCCGAAGAAGGCGAGGGTATCAGCGGGCTTCTGGTCGAATTCGGTCTCGTAGGACTCGACCTTGGCGTTGTCGATGACCTTGTCATTCACGAGTTCTTCGACCTCGTGAATCTGCGCGGGCGTCATCGCCTCGAAATGCGAGAAGTCGAAGCGCATGCGATCCGGCGTCTTCGACGTGCCGGCTTGACGAACGTGCGTGCCGAGCACTTTGCGCAGCGCCCAATGGATCAAGTGCGCGGCTGAGTGGTGGCGCGAAATCGCGCGGCGGCGGCCGAGATCGACCTGCAGCGTGGCGGATGCGCCAACTTTGGGATTAAGGATTTGGGATTTAGGATTTGCGTCGTGCGCGACGCGATGAAGATGTCGGCCGGCTTTGTCTTTTACCGTATCGACGATGTCGAATTTCTGACCGTTGATCAGGACGTGTCCGCAGTCACCGGCTTGGCCGCCCATCTCGGCATAAAACGGCGTCTGGTCGAAAACGAGAAAGGTGCCTTTCTCGGTTTTGACGACATCGGTCAGCGTGCCGTGCGCGGTGGTTTCGGTATAGCCGAGGAACTTGGTCGCGGCGACATGGGTGTCTTCGCCTTCAGTGGCGGCGACGATGATTTCCTTTTTCTGCGCGGCGCGGGCGCGCTCGCGCTGCTGGTCCATGAGTTCCTCGAATTTCGCGGCATCGACTGTGAGCCCGCGTTCTGCAGTCAGGACTCCCGTCATATCAAGTGGGAAACCATATGTATCATACAGACGAAATGCAGCGTCCCCAGGAAACAGGAAACGAACAGATATTTCATCGAACTTTAGGATATCATCATCGTCGTGTTGGGACCCGAGCTTTTGGATTTCCTGTTCAAATACTTGGAGTCCCTTTTCCAACGTCCGCCCAAACGATTCTTCTTCGCTGCGGATGACGCGTTCGATGATGCTTTGCTGTTGTTTGAGTTCGGTGAACACGTGGCCGAGCGATTCAACCACAGGCGCGACGAGTTTTTCGAAGAAGCCGGTTTTAAGGCCGAGCTTGGTGCCGTAAAGGATGCCGCGGCGGAGGATGCGGCGGATGACGTAGTTGCGGCCTTCGTTGCCGGGCATGATGCCGTCGGCGATGGCGCAGGAAACGCAGCGCGCGTGATCGGCGAGCACACGGAAGGCGATGTCGATGTTTTCTTGTTCGCTGAGGCCTTCGCGCGTGGTCGGGACGGTGCCGGTGTAGGTCTTGCCGGAGAGTTCGGCAACCTTGGTGAAGAGCGGCGCGAACACGTCGGAGTTGTAGTTCGAGGGCTCGGGCGTGAAGTCCTTAAAGCCTTTGGTTGTGGCGTAAATGCCGGCGACGCGCTCGAAGCCCATGCCTGTGTCCACGTGCTTGGCGGCGAGTGGCGCGAAGGTGCCGTCGGCGTTGGCGTTGAATTGGATGAAAACGTGATTCCAGATTTCGATGCAACGCGGGCTGGACGAGTTCACGCCCTTGCGCCCTTCGATTTCGTCGTCCGAGGGCAGGAGATTGAAGTGGATTTCCGAACACGGGCCGCAGGGGCCGGTGTCGCCCATCATCCAGAAATTGTCCTTCTTGTTGCCGTTGACGATATGGACGGCGGGATCGAGGCCTTCCTT
>JADLBI010000343.1 GCA_020847775.1 Opitutaceae bacterium | reverse complement strand
CTGCTTGAGCAGCGTAACCGTACGCAGCGTGTAGTCCTGTATCCGGTCTTGCAGCTCTGCGGGCAATTCCGAAAAGGATCTCTTGTTCAGCTCTTCGAAGGCTGTGAGTCCGGTCAGCTTAAACGCATCTCCGCTGGGAAACTTCCCGTCGACGAAGGAGAATAAGGACGTGAGGCGCTGCTGGCCATCAATTACGTATTCCTTTCCATCCGGCTGCTCGGAGAGATAGATGATGGGGAGAGGCACCCGGAGTAGTACACTCTCAATCAGACGGCTGGCCTTCTTCCGATCCCAGACATATTGACGCTGAAACTCGGGCTGCAGCACCAGCCGCCCCCGCTGATAGTTGCGATGCAGTGCCGTAATCTGCGGATCGCCGGCACGGGTAAGCACCTCGCGTTGAGTAGACGCCAGTTGCAGTGCTTCTCCACCCTCGGCATCACCCTCGATGAGCAATTCGTCGCCCTGATCTTCGGTAGACATGGGGTTGGCGTGTTGGGGTGCAAGTTGACGTCGATGACCTCGACAGACGCGTTGTGACTAACGGTTTAGGCTGCGGGGTAAAGTAAATGCTTGATATGGGGCAGACAATCGTCGCGCGTTGGTTCCGCAACCAAATCGGGCTCAGACTGAGCGTCTTTCGCCGACGTTAGGAAGCCGGGGGCAATTAGGGCTTGGGCGTTGTGCCGGTCCACTGCGGCTGGGCGCCGGCCGGCAACGGCGGAATATCGCCCTCGCCTGCGCGTGGCAACGTGCCATTCAATTCCTGTCGCCAATGCGCCACGTCGCCGCCCGGGCAATACGTGTAGATCATGTGCATCGGCTCGGAGCCGGTGTTGGTCAGTTGGTGGAATAGCCCGGGCGGCATGTAAACCGCCTGCCCGGCCTTGATGGGGCTGCGCTCCTCGCCCACGCAAATCTCCCCTTCGCCCTGCACGATGAAATACACTTCCTCCTGCTCCTGATTGTGCCAGGGCACCTGCCCGCCCTTGGGCTCCAAAATCGAATAGCCCATGCTGAAGCCCTTGGCTTGAATGGGTTGGTTGGCCTGGCCGACGAGGCCGCGGCCGAAACGACGCGCCGGGAACGTGCCACCGGCAATCTTGGCGAGATCTGCGATAATCATAATTTGAATGGTAAGCCGTTTAATGCGCGCCCATGCTCGCGCTGTAAATGGCAAATCCGGATTCATCCCCGAGCCTGCACCCGACACCCGAAGCCGAGGCCCGGGAATTGCTCGAAGTCCACCGCGACCACGGCATCAAAGACGTCACCGCGGTGCTGATGTCGCAATTCAGTGTGCTCCAAACCCGCGCGCAAATGATGCTCACGATCACGACCCTGACGCTGACCATCACGGGATTCTCCGGCCCCAAGATCGCCGCCTCCGGCCTGTTCTCACGCGTGACGATGGCGGCGGGGCTGCTCTTCACCCTCGCCTCCACCTTGCTCATTCTCGGCGGCAGCCTGCGCATCCGCTGGGT
Organism: Opitutaceae bacterium; assembly: GCA_020847775.1. Taxonomy (GTDB): domain Bacteria; phylum Verrucomicrobiota; class Verrucomicrobiia; order Opitutales; family Opitutaceae; genus Cephaloticoccus. The sequence continues at coordinate 3,041 of JADLBI010000343.1, read as the reverse complement.
AACCCAGTTCAAGAGCGACACGCCACTCGACTTCGTCACCCGCGTGCTCGCCTACCGCAACGCCAAGACGCGCCTCTTCTTCGCGGAAATCTGCCTGCTCGTCGCCGGCCTCGCGTGCTACGTGGCCGCCGTCGTGGCCTATTTCATCATCGGCGAAGGAATGTAGGGCGGGATCAGCGATCCCGCCCTACAAAACGCGCGTCACGCCGCCAAACCGGCGCGTTTCAACAAGGCCTGCAAGTCCGGCTCGCGACCCATGAAATCGCGGTAGAGCGACATCGGATCGGCGGAGTTGCCGCGGCTCAGGATTTTCTCCACGAACTCGCGCCCGGTCTGCCGGTTGAATAAACCCTCGCGCTTGAACCGCGTGAACGCGTCCGCCTCGAGCACCTCCGCCCACTTGTAGGAATAATAGCCGGCGGCATAGCCCACCGGGTCCCCAAAGATATGCCCGAAACGGCGGATAATCGTCGGCGCGGGCGGCTCGTTCGGCACCAGGCAATCCGCGATATCCGCGCGCATCGTCGCTTCAAGGTCCGACGCTTCGAGATAACGCGCGGTGTTGAGATGGAAGAGCAAGTCGAGCTTCGCAAAGCTCACCTGGCGCATCGTCGCGCTGGCCGAGCGGAAATTCTTCGCCGCAATCATCTTGGTGAAAAGCTCCTCCGGAATCGCCGCGCCAGTCTCATGGTGCCGCGCGAACAGATCGAGGCTCTGGCGCTCCCAGCACCAGTTCTCCATGATCTGCGAAGGCAACTCGACGAAGTCCCACGCGACATTGGTGCCATTGAGCGATTTCACCGCCACCTCGCCGAGCAGATGATGCAACAGATGGCCGAACTCATGGAAAACCGTCTCCACTTCGCGATGCGTGAGGAGCGCAGATTTGCCGTCGCTGGGCGGCGTCATGTTGCCGCAGATCAAGCCGAGGTGCGGCGCGCGCGTGCCGTCGGGTTGCGGTCCGCCGGTGCGCAAGTAATTCATCCACGCGCCGCCGCGCTTCGATTCGCGCGGATACCAGTCGGAATAAAACGAACCGAGCCGCACGCCCGCCGCATCGAACAAATCGTAGAACAGCACCTCGGGATGCCAGACCTCGACCGCGCCGGGCGCGCGCGGTTTGACCACCAAGCCGAAAACCCGGTCCACCAATGCAAAGAGCCCGGCGATGACGCGATCCATCGGGAAATACGGCCGCAGTTCCTCCTCATCGAAAGCGTATTTGTCCTGCCGCAACTTCTCCGCCCAGTAAGCCATTTCCCACGGTGACAGATGACTGGTCGGCGCGCCGGTTTGCCGCGCCTTGAACTCCTCCAGCTCGCGAATGTCGGCCTGAAACGCGGGGGTCGCGCGGCGCTGCAAGTCCTCGACAAACGCCAGCGCCTTGGTGCCGGTCTTCGCCATGCGGCGCTCCAGTTCGGTGTCGGCAAAGTTGGGCTTGCCGAGCAACTGCGCCTTCTCCGCGCGCAGCTGCAAAATCTGCCGGATCAAATCGTTGTTATCATACGGTGCCTTGCCGCCGATGGCGCTGGCTCCTGCCCATACTTCGCGACGCAGCGAGTCATCTTCGGCGTAGGTCATGACCGGCTCCATCGACGGTTGATGCAGCGTGAACCGCCAGCCCTCCTTGCCTTTCGTTTCGGCGGACTTGCGCGCCGCCACCTTGGCGTGTTCCGGCAGGCCTTTGAGCCGCGCCTCGTCGGTCACGATGAGTTCCCACGCATTCGTCGAATCCAGCACGTTCTCGGAATATTTCTGTGTGATCTGCGCGAGTTCAGCTTGCAGCGCGGCAAGCCGTTGCCGCTTGGCCTCCGGCAAATCCGCCCCGGCTTGGCGGAAATCCGCCATCGTCTCATCCATCAAGCGGCGATAAATCCCGGTGATCGCCGTGGCCGCGGGCGAGTCGGCAAACGCCTTCAGTCGCAGCCACAGTTCGACGTTCAGCGGCACTGCGGCGTAGAACGCGGTGACCGTCGGCAGCATCTTGTTGTGTGCCTCGCGCAATTCAGGGCCATCCGACACGGACTGCCAATGCGTCACCCAGCCCCACGCCGTGCCCAGCTCTTCGCGCGATTTTTCCAAGGCGAGAAAGGTGCTCTCGAAAGTGACCTGACCAATCGGCTGCGTGGCGATGGCGTCGATCGCCGCCTCCGCGCGAACCAAGGCCGCGCCAATGGCCGGTTCAACGTGTTCAGGCTTGAACTGCTGCCAGTGAATTTCGAAGGCGGAATCAAGAAGTGGATTGTGCTGCATGGCAGGAGCAACCGCAGCCCCGGCCAGCTTGTCAAATCGCAACCTCACCAACGATAGCCCGCGCCCAAAACGACTTGCCGACCCGCGGCGGGCACGGCCGGCACCGCCTGATAATCGGAATTCCAAAGATTGTCCGCCTGTAACGAAAGCTCCAGTCCGCGCGCTTTACCAGGTCGCCAGACGATGCCCAGCGCGCTGTGCAGCGCGCGATCACCGCCCGCGGTGCGCAACGCATTCGGCTCCTGAATGCGCGCATCGTTGTCCAGGCGCAGCTCCCACTCCGCGGCCACGCGCCAGACCAGCGCCGCGGTCAGCCGATGCTTCGCGTAATTCAACGCGTAGAAACTCGCCTGCACATTCGTCGCGCCATAATCGGCGTCCTTGGTCAGCGCGGTGTAGCCCAGCGTGACCGAACCGCGGGCGAACTCTCTACGCGCCACCAACTCGATACCTGCCGTGCGAACATCCACCGCGTTGGCGACCCGCGCGTTGGTGTTGCCGCCGTAGGTCCAGTCCACCAGCGCGTCGTCCTCGCGGTGAAAGATCGCCGCGTCGATTTGCCACGCTGCGGCCGCGCCGCGGGCGCGCAGCTCGAGATTGCGGCTGATCGTGCGCCCGAGCGTGGCGTTGCCGCGAAACAAGCCCCCCGTCGGTGACGAGTTTAGCGCCGTGTAGGTCGGCAATTGCGTGGCCTCACTGTAGGCCAGGTCCAGCGCTTGCAGGGCTCCCGCGCCATGAAACCGGCGGCTCAACCGCGCCACCGGGGAGAGCTGGCCCGGGTCACGATT
>JADLBI010000342.1 GCA_020847775.1 Opitutaceae bacterium | reverse complement strand
GGAGAGGGGTATTCGTCAACTCAAAGTTAGCAAAAGCTTTCACAAAATATCATAAATAGCTATGTGTCATGATAATAAAAATCACAAAATTTCGTTAGTTTGGGTCAATTTCGGGCGTTTCTGCATGGAGTTTTCTTCATTTCGTGGGACGGAGCATGAGGATTGCTTCACTATTAGCAGGCTAACGATCTGGAAAATCTTGGAGGTGGGGCCAGCATGACGATCAGCGGGCTTGATGCGGTGGGTGGAGAATCGGTTGACTGGGCCGTGTGGATGAACATGCGCAGCTCACGAAACTTTGCGTCTCACTAGGCGCGGCCCCGGCGGCGGCCGAGACCATGGCCGCGCAATTGCGGAAGCGCGCTACGCAGTTGGCGGTTGAGCGTGGCGTCACGCGGGAAAGAGCGATGCATTATTTGCTCGAAGTCCTGGTGAAGGCTCGGCAAGGCGAATCCCCCGAATCCATCTCCATGAATCGTCCCGACCCTTCCATGCGTGAGAAATTGATCAGCCGCTGCCATGCCGTGTTTGGCCGCGGCCCGGCGATCGTCACGCGCGCGCCCGGGCGCATCGAATTCATCGGCAACCACACCGACTACAACGGCGGCACGGTGCTTGGCGCGGCGATCGACCGCGGCATCTGGGTGGGGCTCGCGCCGCGGGACGACGGCCGCAGGCGGTTTGGGAGCGAGTTGTCCGATCAGGCTGTGGAGGTGTCCGCGGATAAATTGGAGAAGCAGGCGGGCGATGCGTCTTGGATCAACTACCCGCTTGGCGTGATCGCGGCGCTGGCGGAGTTTAGCCTGCGCGCACCCGGCGGTTTTGATTTCATGGCGGTGTCGGATTTGCCGATGGGCGCGGGCTTGAGCAGCAGCGCGGCGTTGGAGTTGTCTTCGGCCCTCGCGTTTTTGGCCATGACCGGCCAGGAGGCGGACCGGGAGACGGTGGTCAAGATCGGGCGGCACGCGGAGAATCACTTTGTCGGCGTGCCTTGCGGGATTCTCGACCAAGGGGTTTCTGGTTTTGGCCGAAAGGATCACCTGGTGTTTATCGATTGCCGGGGCCCGAAGTTCAGCACGGTGCCGATGCCAGGCGAAGCACGGTTTTGGATTTTCAACACACACACGAAGCACGCGCTGGTGGATGGACTCTACGCGGCGCGGCACCGCGAATGCATGGAGGCCGCGCGATTGCTCGGCGTGGCGCAACTCGTGGAACTCGACCCCGCGCAACTGGCGGCGAAGGCCGCCGGGCTGCCGGCGGTGGAGGCGCGGCGCGCGAAGCACGTGGTTGAAGAAATCGCCCGGGTGGAAGCGGCCCGCGCGGCGTTGGCGGCGGGCGATTTGCCGGCGGCGGGCGCGTTGCTCACCGCGTCGCATCGCAGTTCGCAAACCTTGTTTGAGAACAGCACGCCGGAATTGGACTTCTTGGTGGATGCCTTGAACCAGCAACCGGGGGTGTATGGCGCGCGCCTGACCGGCGGCGGCTTCGGCGGCGCGGTGATGGCGATGACTGGCGCGCAATTTGGCGACACGCAGGCGCAGGCCATCGCGAAGGCGTATCGCGCGCGTTTCGGCGGCGAGCCGGAAATATTGCAGACGCGCACCGGCGACGGCGCGGCCGTGGTGGAGATGTAGGGCGGGGTCGCGGACCCCGCCGCCGGTTCTTTGCCGCGGATTTCACGGATACACGCGGATAAAGTGCGGGACCGGCCTCAGAGCGAACCGGGCGGTTGGGGGCAACCTCAAATGACCCAATCAAAATCTATATTCTAAGGGCAATTGGTATCAATCCATCCGCGTTCACCCGCGTGATCCGCGGGGGAAAAGATGCCGGGGACAAGTCAGCGCTGGTTGAGCGCTTTCAGCTGCTCGCTCAGCCAGATTTTCTGCCGCCAGCGCAGATTTTTGGAGGACATGTCGATGGCGTAGAGGCTGTCGTCCATCTGGCGCGCGGTGAGCCCGAGCGTGCCGCAGAGTTTGCGGGCGAGCCAGCGCTCGATCTTGAGCACAACCATCTTTTTGCGCAGGCGGCCCTGAATGTCGCGGTTGAGCACGGTGGGGATCGTGTTGAGCGTGAGGATTTCGTCGATGGCGGTGCTGGCCATTTTGATGCGGCCTTCCTCACTGGCGTAAAAGTGCGTGAGCGCGAAAACGGTTTTGCGCGGCTTGGCCGCCTTGAGCACCTGACAGGCCTGCACCACGGTCGAGCCGGTGCGCACCATGTCGTCGAACAGCACAACGTCGTGCCCGGCGATGTCGCCCAGTCCCCACTCGCTTTCGGCATGCACGGTGATGCTGACCTTGCGCTCGCCGGTGCGTTCTTTATCGAGCAGCACGAACTTCACTTTCGGCAGGTCGAGGCGTTGGCAGAGTTCGCGCACAAAGTCGCGCGCCCCCCGGTCCGGCGCGCACAGGGCGAGCCCCTCACCGCCGTCGCCGTAGGCGACGATGTCGGAATTGCGCAGGTAATCGACGTAGATGTCGTAGGGGATGAGGTTGTGAAACCGGCCGTTGAACACTTCGGCGAAAGTGGCCTGCACCGAATGCGAGTGGTTGTGCACGGTGAACACTTGGTCCACGCCGGCGACGCGCAGCATGTCGGCATAAAGCCGGGCGGTGAACGGCTGGCCGTCGAATTTTTTCAAGTCACGTTCGGAGCGAGGGGCTTCCGAGCGTCCGAGTTCGGGGCGCGGCCCACGGTCTTGCGCGCTGTAGAATAAATCGGGTTCCACGAGGATGACCTCGGCCGCGCCGTTTTCCTTGGCGGCGCGCGCCATCATGAGCGTGCGCATGGTGAGGCTCTGGCGGCTGAGCGCGAGGTGGCTGGTGCTCACGATGACCACGCGTTGGCCTTTGAGCTTGTTGCCGATGTCGGAGAAGTCTTGCTCGTCCGAGATGAAGCGCGGGCAGAATTCGGTGTTGGCGAACTGCTTCAGGCTGATGAGGTCGGCGACCTCCTCTTGCTGGCCCATCGCGTAGGCGACATCGATGGCGAAGGGATCGTCCGAGGAGTTGCCCACGACAATGTAATTGGAAGCATTCATCAGGCTTGAAGGAGTTCGGCGATGGAGGCGAAATAGGCGGTGGCCCAGTGCGCGCCG
>JADLBI010000341.1 GCA_020847775.1 Opitutaceae bacterium | reverse complement strand
TGCAGAAACGGGATGCGGTGTTTGCGCGCGAACCAGATTGACGCGACGATGACTCCGATGAATCCGCCGTGGCTGGCCATGCCGCCCTCCCAAACGCGCAGCAAAGCGAGCGGATCGTGCAACAGAGCGGAGGGTTGATAAAAGAGGAAGTAGCCGAGCCGGCCGCCGACCATGACGCCGATGACAAGCGCGGTCATGAAATCCATGACCAGCGGGGCGGGCAGCAAAGAGCGTCCGGCTAGGGCGTAACGTCGCAGCAACCAGTAACCGGCGGCAAAGCCCAGCAGGTAGGCGAGACCATACCAGCGCAGACCGATGTTGTCGCCGAAACGGAAAAGGAACGGGCTGAGATTGTGCGTCCAGTAAGCGAGCGGGTGGAGCATTACTAGTTAGGCTTGGGTTTGGACGGATTGGCCGTGCCCATGGTTTCACCGGCTTGCTTCTTTTGCTTGGCGCGGGCGAGTTCGCGCATGTCTACGGCGGGATCGTCCTTTTCGAATATTTCGCGGCCGAGGATGTGCTCGATGACGTCTTCCATCGTGAGCACACCGGCGGTGGTGCCGAATTCGTCCACCACGACGAGCATCTGCTGATGGTGGCGCAAGAAAACTTGGAGGGCGTTGCCCGCGGTGACGGTGTCGGGGATGAAGTGGATCTCCCTCATCAGTTTTTCCACCGTCTCGGTATCACGGTCGTGGGCCTTGGCGTTTTGCAGGTCGCGGCGGCGGACGAGGCCGACAATCTCATCCAAAGTCTCGCCGTAAACAGGCATGCGACCGAAGGGCAAATTGGGGAATTCACGAAACACCTCGGCGACGGTGGCGTTGCGGCGCAGCGCGGTGACGACAATGCGAGGGGTCATGATTTCGCTGACACGCACGTCGTCGAGCGAGAGGGCGTTGGCGATGATACTGGACTCGTTTTTGGTGAGCGTGCCCTGCTGCGCCCCGCGCTCAGCCAAGAGGATGATTTCCTCATCGTCGGCGGGGGCTTCATCTCGAGGCGGCACGATCCAGCGCACAATCGCCCCGCAAAGATAGGTGACGGGGGCGAGCACGCGGCGAATCCACCAGAGCGGATAAACGGCGTGGGGCTGTAGCGCGCGGCGATGGACGACGCCCAGGTTTTTGGGCAGCACCTCCGAAAAGATGAGAATGGCCAACGTCAGTAGGGCGGAGACCATGCCGAGCACGGCGTCGCCGAAAAGCTTGGTGGCGAGACCGCCGATGATGACGGAGCCTAGAGTATTCGCCACGGTATTGAGCGTGAGAATGGCGGAGATGGTTTGGTCGAGGCTGACCTTCAATGTTTCCAGCATTTCGCCGCGACGAGGGCTGCGTTTCTTTAGGTTCTGAATATCGGCGACCGAGGTGCTGAGCACCATGGCCTCCAATAGGGAGCAGAAAAAGGAGATGCCCAGCGTGCAGCCGATGGCGATGACCAACAATTGCATGGCAACTAGTTTACGCAGTGCGGGCGATTTACGACCATATTCCGCGCCGAGGCGAAAAGAACCTTGCGACGGGTGGCGCGGCGCGGCCCAATGCAGACATGAGCGAGTTGAAGCGCACTCCCTTGCGTGATTTTCACGCGGCCAACGGCGCCCGATTGGTGGATTTCGCCGGTTGGGAAATGCCGGTGCAGTATCGCAGCATTCTCGAGGAGCACAAAACCGTGCGCCGCGCCGCCGGGCTTTTCGACGTGAGTCACATGGGCGAGTTTGAGGTGCGCGGGCCGCAAGCGGCGGCGTTCCTCGACCGCGTGGTGACGAACGACGTGAGCAGGCTTTATCCGGGCCGCGTGCTATATTCGCCGATGTGCTATCCGGACGGCGGGGTGGTGGACGATCTGCTGGTTTACATGCGCGCGCCGGAGGATTATTTTCTGTGCGTCAACGCGGGCAATATCGCGAAAGACTTGGCCTGGCTGCGCGAACACGCGGTCGGTTACGACGTGACAATCACGGACCGCAGTGAGGATTACGCGTTGCTGGCGGTGCAGGGTCCGGCGGCGGCGGGCATCGTGCAGGCGTTGAGCGGGGCCAAGCTCGACGCGGTGAAATACTACCACTGCGTCGAGGGGACCGTGGCGGGCGTGCATTGTTTGATCAGTCGCACCGGTTACACGGGCGAGGATGGGCTTGAACTTTATCACGCGGAGGGTGACGCCGCGACCCTGGCGGCGGCTTTGCTGGAAACGGGTAAGCCGCATGGATTGGAGCTTGCCGGTCTGGGCGCGCGCGACAGCTTGCGACTGGAGGCGGGCTATCCGCTATACGGGCACGAAATCACCGCGGACATTTCTCCTCTGACCGCGGGACTCGGCTGGACGGTCAAACTGGCCAAGGCGGTGGATTTCGTCGGCCGCGCGGTTTTGCAAAAAGAAAAGACCGAGGGCGGCGCGCGGCAGGTGGTGTTTTTCAAGACCGGCGACCGCCGCATTGTGCGGCAGGATACGCCGGTGTTGGACGCCGCGGGACAGGTCGTTGGCCGAGTGCTTTCGGGCACGTTGTCGCCGATGCTTAACGAAGCCATCGGTTCCGCGTTGGTCGCGCGTGGCGCGGCTTCCGTCGGGCTGCAGGTGGATATCCGTGGCGTGAAACTCAATTTGCAACTGGTCAAACCACCCTTTGTCGAACTAAAGAAAACCTCATGAGCAACGTCCCCGCCGAACTTCGTTACGCCAAGTCCCACGAATGGGTGAAACTCAACGCCGACGGCACCGCGGTCGTGGGCATCTCCGACTACGCGCAGAGCTCGCTGGGCGACATCACCTACGTGCAAGTGCCCGCCGTGGGCACGGTGTTGGCCGCCGGGGTCGGCTTCGGTGTCGTGGAATCGGTCAAGGCCGCGTCAGATGTGTATGCACCGGTCGCGGGGACGGTTGCTGAGGTCAACGCTGTGCTCGAGTCCGCCCCGGAAACGGTGAACCAAGATCCCTACGGAGCTGGTTGGATGATCAAATTGGGCGGGGTCAATCCGGCCGATGCGGCCGCACTGCTCGACGCGACGGGTTATACGGCCTCCATCGCGTGAAATCCCGTTGCCGACAACTGGTTTTGATTGTAGCGCTTCTTGGTGTGACGGGAGGCTTTGGTTGCGCCAAAAAGGCCGCGCCCAATTCTCCATCCGCCAGTGCTCGCCCGGCACAGGTGGTAGAGGTTACACCGCTGGTGAGGCGCGATTTGGCCGAGACGATTAACTTGGTCGGTTCGCTTCAGCCGAACGAATCGGCGGAGATCCGGCCCGAGGTTAGCGGCATCGTGCGCAGCATCCAGTTTGAAGAAGGCCGCAAAGTAGCGGCGGGCGATGTGTTGTTGAAGATCGACGACGCCGAGTTGCGCGCTCAACTCGAGCAGGTGGCAGCGCGCTTCAAGCTCGCGGAGCTGAACGTGGCGCGCAGTGAAAACCTGAGTCAGAGCCGGACCATTCCCCAGTCGGACTACGACCGCGCGCGCTCGGAGTATGCCGCCGTCAAGGCTGAGATGGAGGTGCTGCAATTGCGTCTCGCTAAGACCGAGCTCAAGGCACCTTTTGCCGGCATCGTCGGTTCACGCACCATTTCGGTGGGCGATTATGTGACGACCGCCAGCGTCATCACACGCATTGACGACCTGAGCAAATCGAAGGTGTCGTTCTCCGTGCCGGAACGTTATCTGGCGAAGGTGCGTCCTGGCACGCAGGTGCGGGTGACGACGCGTGGCGATACTGGGAGCGTGCCGCAAGTGATTGTCGGCGAAGTATATTTTGTCAGTGCGACCATCGACCGATCGATTCGCGCCTCGGAGGTGAAGGCTCTGCTCGAGGCCAGCAACGTGATATTGCGGCCCGGCATGTTCGCCAATGTGGAACTGTTGCTCGAGGTTCGCTCTCAGGTGCTTACCGTGCCCGAATCCGCGGTTCTGGCGGACGCGCGAGGCATACAAATCATTATCGTCGAGGTGAAGGACGGCAAGCAAGTGGCACGCTTCGTGCCAGTGACTACCGGGCTGCGTGCACGTGGTTTGGTTGAGGTGACCCCGGTTGCCACCGCGGCACTTCCCGACGACGTCAGCGTGGTGGCGGCGGGCGTAGGGGCGGTGATGCTGTACCCCGGTGCCCCGGTCGCGCCCAAGCCGTTGCGCGAGGTGTTTCAGCAGCCCTGACCGTGCCGCGCCATGTTACTCTCCGACGTTTCTATCAAGCGCCCGGTAGTATGCATCGTGCTGTCGTTGCTGATCGTCATCATCGGCGGCCTCGCTTTCACCCAACTGCCGGTGCGGGAATATCCCGACATCGAGACACCGGTGGTATCAGTCAGCGCCGGCTACCCGGGCGCGGCTGCGGAGGTAGTTGAAACTCAGATTACCGACCCCATCGAGGAACAGCTGTCCACCATAGACGGCGTGCGGCTGATGAGCTCGTCATCCCGGAGCGGTGGTTCTTCGGTCTCGTTAGAGTTCGACCTGAGGCGCAACACCGACGAGGCGGCGAACGACGTGCGCGACAAGGTCGGCCGCGTGCTGGATCGGCTGCCGAGCGAAGTCGATCCGCCAGAGGTGGAAAAGGCCGATGCGGACGCAGACCCGGTCATAATGATTTCGATGAACTCTGAGCGCTTTACGCGTTTGGAGTTGGCGGAAATGGCCACACGCACCGTGGCCCAGCGCCTGCAAACGGTGCCCGGGGTCGCCCGTGTGCAGTTGCGCGGCCCGGAATTTGCGATGCGACTATGGGTGGATACCGACAGGCTCGCGGCCTATGGCCTGACGATCGGCGACGTGGAACGCGCCTTGCGGCAGCAGAACGTGGACGTGCCGAGTGGGCGCATCGAATCGTTAACGCGCGAATTCGGCATGCGGCTCGAGGGGCGACTTAACAATGTTTCGGATTACGAAAATCTCGTGCTGGCCACGCGTGACGACACTCAAGTCAAGTTCTCGGATATTGGCCGGGTGGAGCTTGGGCCAAACGATTACCGCGTGCAGTCCTATTTCAACGGGCGGACGAACGTCGCGCTGCAGGTGCTTAAGCAATCCAAAGCCAATCTACTCGATGTGACCGATGAGGTGAAGGCACTGTTGCCAGAAATCCAGAAAACCCTGCCAGAGGGCGTGGCCATGCAAATAGCCTATGACACGAGCACCTTCGTGGAACGCTCGGTCCATGAGGTTTACGAAAGTCTCTACATTGCGTGCGTGCTGGTGGTGCTGACAATCTTCGCGTTTCTACGCGACTGGCGTGCGACGTTGGTGCCGCTGCTGGCGATCCCGGTTTCGATCATCGGCTCATTCGCGGTGATGAGCTGGATGGGATTCAGCATTAATTTGCTCACGCTGCTCGGGCTCGTGCTGGCGGTTGGGCTGGTGGTGGATGACGCGATCGTGATGCTCGAAAACATCTACCGTCGCATCGAGGAAGGCGAATCACCCGTGCACGCCGCCATCTTCGGCGCGCGGCAAATGACGTTTGCGGTTATCGCCACCACATTGACGCTGGTCGCGGTGTTTTTGCCGGTCGCGTTTCAATCCGGCCGCACCGGTAGGCTGTTTTACGAGTTTGGCCTCACGCTGGCGATCGCGGTGATGGTTTCGAGCCTCGTCGCGCTGACCCTGACGCCGATGTTGTGCTCGCGCATACTCGCCACCAAACGGACCGACAACGGGCACGTGCGCCACAATTGGTTTTATCGGGCCACCGAGCCGCTGTTTGAGCGCATCAACGGAGGCTTTGCGGCGATGTTGCGCTGGTCGTTCGCACATCGGTGGTGGGTGTTGGGCACATGCGCCGCCGCCGCCGCCCTTGGTCCGTGGCTTTACGGCAAATTACAACGGGAGCTCACGCCGCAAGAAGATCGCGGCATCTTTCGCGTGATCTTGAATTTCCCTCCCGGCTCCACGCCGCAATATGCGGCTTCCTATGCGGAAGACGCCGAAAAGGAGCTGTTGGCCACGCCGGAGGTGGACCGCATGTTTCGGGTCACGGGCTTTAGTTCCCGCGGGTTTATGTTTGTGACCTTGAAGCCGTGGGAGGAGCGCACTCGTACCACGCAAGAGGTACTGGCGTCGTTGCGACAGAAATTCGCGGCCAATCCTGGTGGCATGATCATCGCATCTCCCATCCGGCCATTGGGTGGGCGGCGCGGCGGTTCAGGTGGCGTGCAGATGGAGTTGCAGGGGCCGGAGTTTTCCGAGCTGCAACAAATCGCCGCCAAGTTTATTACGGCGCTGCAAGGCAACCCTGTGCTCGGTCAGGCGCGGGTAGACCCACAGCCGAATAATCCCCAGCTCCGCGTGATGGTGGACCGCGCGCGCGCGGCCGATCTCAATGTGCCAGTGGTAGAGGTGGCGACGACGCTGGAGTCCCTATTTGGCGGCCGCCGCGTGACGAGGTTTCGCCGCGGGGCGGACGAATACGACGTGATGGTGCAAGTCGAGGATGCGAACCGAGCGACG
>JADLBI010000340.1 GCA_020847775.1 Opitutaceae bacterium | reverse complement strand
CCGAGCTACGACAAGCAGTTCGTGCGCGACCACCTGCTCGCCCTCCAGTGGGACCAGCGGCCGCCCGCGCCCCACCTCCCGACCGACGTCATTCGCCGCACGCAGGAAAAATATCTCGCCGCGCTAAAAAATCTTCTCGGCTGAGAGGCCGACCGAAGTGGCCGCACCACCCTGCTCCACGTCACTCCAGCTCGTCGTATTGGCTGAGTTTATTGGTGCGGATGATGGATTGGATCTCAGCCACATAGTCGGGGCCGCGCGAAGAATAGACGAGCAAACCATTGGCGAGCGCCAAGCCCGAAACAACGCGTTGCTGTCGCCGCTGTTCAGCGCGGATTTGGCGCAGGTGCCGATAGCGGAAGTCCATGTTCAAGTTCGCCATGTAGGCCTTGATCGAAGCCCGCACCGAGGGATATGCCGCGACTTTGAAAGTTTTGCCCTCGGCGCGGTGGTGAGGCACCAGCCCCTCGCCATCGTAAGTGCGCAGGCCAAAAAGATTATTGCCGTGCCGCGCAAACCGCGAGGTGCCCCAAGCCGACTCGTTGGCCGCCTGCGCCAACACGAGCGAGGGCGCGATGGCGTCCACGCGCAGCAGCAGCCGATCGGCAAAAGCGGCGTTCAGTGTTCCAGGCGGTTCCAGCCCGTAGTTCTCTGCCAGTTCGCGAGTCCAGTGTTCATCGAAAAAACCCGCGTTGCCGTCGTCGGCCAACTCGGCGCGCACCCCCAGCAAGCGGTGGCGGTCCCGCAGAATCGCCTCATTGGCGGCACGAATTTGCGGCAGGAGAAAATCGAAGAACGCCGTTTTCTTTTCCGACGTGTCCTTGTAATCACCGAAGGCGGGCAGCTCATCGTGCGGCAGCGCGGTCCAAAGCCATGCGCCCGCGCCGATCACCACGGCACCAGCCAGCACCCGACGCGCCCGGACGGTGCGTCGCAACCAGCCGGCGGGGGCTCCGGGGGTTGCGGTCGGTGGGTTCACCTCATCAAGGCTTCAGCCGTTTCAAGTGGAGGAAGATCCGGCCGTCGGCGTGATACTCGATGTAGTTGGCCGTGGTTTGCACGCGGTCCGTCCAAGTGTTCGGCGCGCGGCCGTGGTTTTCTTGGGCGATCAGCACTTCCTCGCCAGTGAACCAGTTGCGGTATTGCGCGCCCTCCGCCATCGAGATTCTCAATGTGAGCTGCGTGTCAGTCTTGTCCGGCTGGAACATGATGAACACATCGCCGGTGCTCTCGTCCACCTTCACACCTTGCAGCATCGTGGTGTCGTAAACAATCGCTTCGTAATAACCAAAAACCGGATGGGCATTCTGCGCGAATGCGATCGGCGCGAGGCCGATGAAAGCAAGCCACACCAACAAGCGGGGTAGTCTCATGGTGCGCCCAGCCTGACGACGCGCAGCCACGCTGGCAAGCCCGGCGGTGGGCGATCCGCAGCGCCTCATTGCATGGCCGAGAGGCGGCGGTCGGGTAGATCGCCGCCACCTCTCGTGCGCAGGAGTTCGCGGCGCAACCAATCGAGCGCGAGGTTGACCGTGCGGATCTTGATGGTCTGGCGCGGGCCGGGGTAGCTGAGCTTCTTCGACCACACGCCATGCGGCGCGTGCAGCGCCACATAAATCGTGCCGACAGGATTTTCTTTGGAGCCAGTGCAGGGCCCCGAAAATGCCGTGATCGCGATACCGTAGTCCGCGCCAAGGGTCTCGGCCACGCCCGTGGCCATCGCCACCGCGCATTCCGCGCTCACGGCGCCATGCTGCGAGATCAGGCACTCGGGACAGTCGAGCAGCGTCATCTTCGCCTCGTTGGAGCTGCAAATCACCCCGCCTTGAAAAAACTTGGTCGCGCCACAAATATCGGTGAACGCGCTCGCTAGCAGCCCGCCCGTGCCCGCCTCCGCCACCGCCAGCGTCCTTTCCTGCGCGCGCAGCAGATCGGCGCAGACCTTGGCCAGCGGCTCATCGCCGAAGCCCATGAAATCCTCCCCCAGCAGGGCCGCACATTCGCCCGCGATGGCGTCTATCTGCGTCTCGGTTAGCTCCCCGTTCGCTGCACTCAGTCGACAGTCCACCTGCCCTTGGTGGGCGCAAAACGCGATGGTGAGCGCATCGCCATGCCGGTCGAAAACAGGCTGCAGCTTGGTTTCAAGCGCGGATTCGCCGATGCCCGCCGTGCGGATCTGCACATAGGCCTCGTGATCGAGCAACAAGCCACGCGCCGCGAGCCGCGGGATGACCTGCTCCGTGAACATCGGCTGCAGCTCGTTCGGCGGCCCGGGCAACATGCAGAGCACCTTGCCATCCTGCTCGACCCACAAGCCCGGCGCGGTGCCGTTGGCGTTGGGCAACACTTCGCCGTGTTCGAAACGGTAGGCTTGCTTGAGATTATTCGGCGTCATCTTGCGGCCAAACCGGTTGAACCGCTCCACGATGGCGGCCTCAATGGTGGAATCGAAAACGAGCTTTTGTCCGAGCACTTCGGCGATGACTTCGCGTGTGCGATCATCACAGGTTGGCCCGAGTCCGCCGGTCGTGATGATCACATCGGCCTGCGCCCAACTCTCGCGAATCTGACGCGCGATCGCCACGGCCTCATCGGTGATGGTGACGTTGCGCGCGAGCTCCACACCGCGCTTGCCCAGTTGCGCGCCGATAAACGTCAGGTGGCCGTTCGCGGTCAAGCCGAGCAACAATTCGTCACCCAGGGTGAGCAGTTCGAAGCGGCGAGCCGGTGCTGTGGCGTTGGAAAGGTCAGGCGAAACCATACTTGCGGAAAACGAAACTAGGCGGATTTTGGCAAAATGCCAGCCGACCGTGCCGTTAACCTCAAGGAGAAGGTCCGCGCCTTGCCGGACCGTCCGGGTGTTTACCTGATGAAGGACCGGCTCGGGCGCATCATCTACGTCGGCAAGGCGAAAAGCCTGAAGAAGCGCGTGTCGTCCTACTTTCAACGCGGCCGCGCGCGCGCGATCGCGCAACCCAAGGTCCGCGCGATGATCGACATCATCCACGATCTCGAAACCATCGAGGTAAAATCGGAGCCCGAAGCGTTGTTGCTCGAAGGTCGGCTCATCAAGCAGTGGAAACCGCGCTACAACACCGACTTTACCGACGACAAACGCTTCCTGCTCGTGCGCGTGGATTTCGCGCAGGAGCTGCCGCGCTTCGCGCTCACGCGCATCAGCAAGGACGCCCGCTCGCGCTACTTCGGGCCGTTCGCCCATTCCGGTTTGCTGCGCAAAACCCTCGCGCAAATGCGCCGCCAGTTCGGCGTGTTGCTGGGCGACGCGACGCCGCAGAAACAACCCGACGGGCGCTGGCAACTTTACGACGACGTGCGCCAGGAAATCTACGGCCACGAAAATATTGTCACCGTTGAGGAGTATCGCCGGCGCGTGGAAACCGCGTGCGAATTCCTCGACGGCAAATCGCGCGAATGGCTCGAAACCCTGCGCGCCGAGATGCAGACCGCCGCGGAGAAACTGAATTTCGAAAAAGCCGCCGAGCTGCGCGACGTCATCACCGCGCTCGACGGCACCCTGCAACGCGCGCGCCGCTTCGAACGCGACCGCACGCTCCTGCGCGCCGACCACGAAGCGTTGGTCACTTTGCAGACCGAGCTCAACCTCGCCGCGCCGCCCGCGCACATGGAGTGCTTCGACATCTCGCACATCTCCGGCACCTTTGTCGTCGCGTCGATGGTGCACTTCACCGACGGCAAACCGGACAAGGACCAATACCGCCGCTTCCGCATCAAGAGTTTCATCGGCAACGACGACTTTCGCGCGATGGAGGAAGTCGTCGGCCGGCGTTATCGTCATCTCGCCGAGGAAAACAAACCGATGCCCGACCTCGTCGTGATCGACGGCGGGCGCGGTCAAATCGCCGCCGCGCTCAAGGCCTTCGTAGCCATCGGCGTCGAACCGCCGGCGCTCATCGGCCTCGCGAAGAAGCACGAGACGATCATCTTTCCCGACGAGCGCGCGCCGCTAAATCTGAGCATCAACCACCCTGGTTTGAATCTGCTGCAACGCTTGCGCGACGAAGCGCACCGCTTCGCCAACACTTACAACGCCGACCTGCGCTCGAAGAAAATTCGCGAGTCCGTGCTCGACGACATCCCCGGCCTCGGCCCCAAGCGCAAGGCCACCCTGCTCGCCCGCTTCGGCAGCATCGACAAACTCCGCGCCGCCACGATCGAGGAGCTCGCCGAAGCCGGCGGCATCGGCCTGCGCTTCGCCGCCGAACTGCACCGGTTGCTGCATGCGGGCGACACCCATGAAACCAATCTGTCATTCTGAGCGCAGCGAAGAATCCAGCAGCGCTTCCGCCACGGTTGATTTATTGGATTCTTCGCTGCGCTCAGAATGACAGAAGAAGCCCCATGCAACCCGTCAAACCCATCAACCGCCATCTCTGGCTGGTGGAGCCGCTGGAACGCGAGCCGACGCTGCTCGTGAAGAGCATGTTCGGCGGCAAGGCGGTTTATCTTGATGGGCGTTTCGTGCTCTACCTCGCGGACAAGGAGGAACCGTGGCGCGGCGTGCTCGTGCCAATGGAGCGCGCGCACCACGCCGCCGTGATCGCCGATCGCGCCACCCTCGCGCCGCATCCCGTGCTGCCGAAGTGGCTTTATTTGCCCGAAGTCGCCGACCGTTTTGAGGCCGACGCGCAATGGCTCGTCACCCGCATTCGTCAACGCGATCCGCGCATCGGCATCATCCCGCCCGCCGCCAAACGCAAACGCGCGCGTCGCGATTTTAATCCGTAACCCCGGCAAAGCCGTAAATCTCAAATGCCAAACGTCCATATCCCAAAAGGCAGAGTGCCTCAAGGGCACGGGTTCCCATTGGGGCATGGAAACCATCTTCTCGAACCCACACGCTCCGCATCAGGAAAGGACCAATCATGATCCCCACATCCATCCGCTCCGGGTTTCCCACCGCTTCGCCATATCTCATCTACAAAGACGCCAGCGCCGCGCTCGCGTTTTACGCCAAAGCCTTCGGGGCTGAGACGATCACGCGATTTGCCGACGACAACGGCCTCGTCGTGCACGCCGAGTTTCGCATCGGCGACTCGACCTTCATGATGACCAGCGAGAACCCAACCTACGCCTGGATGAAAAGCGTGGAGACCCTCGGCGATTCGCCCGTGCAGCTCTTTCTTTACGTGGACGACGTCGATGCGCGTTTCCAACGCGCGCTTGATGCCGGGGCGACAGTCGTCATGCCGCTCGCCGAACAACCCTACGGCCGCAGCGGCGGCGTGAAGGATCCCTTCGGCCTCGTCTGGTGGCTCTCCACGCACAAGGAAATGCCGGCCTGAACACGCGCAATTTGTGGGGCTGGATCGCTGATCTCGCCCTGCATTTCGCGAAACACATTGCGGCGAACCGCGCGCCCGGCAGGCTGTCGTCACTCCCATGCCGCGCCGGTGCTTTAAACTTCTCGCCATCGTCCTCGCACTGCGCGTGCTGCTGTTTTCCGCCATGGCCCATCCCACCCTCGCCCCGATTTTCACCGACCACGCCGTGCTCCAGCGCGACCAGCCCGTGCCCGTTTGGGGCCGTGCCGCGCCCGGCGAAAAAATCACGGTCACGTTTCGCGCCCAGACCATCGGCGCGACCGCCGATGCGGATGGCCGCTGGATCGTGTATCTCGCGCCCATGTCCGCCGCGATCGAACCCGCCGAGCTGGTCGTCGCTGGCGAATCCACCGTCACCATTCGCGACGTGCTCGTCGGCGAGGTCTGGCTCGTGTCCGGCCAATCCAACATGGAGTGGCCGTTGTCCAGCACTCCCGATGCCGCCAAAACCATCGCGGCCATCAACCAACCGTTCATTCGCCAACTCCTGATTACCCACACGGTCGCCGACGCGCCCGCTGACACCGTGGCCAGCAGCGGTTGGCAAGCCGCCACCCCGGCCAGCGCCAGCGCGTTTAGCGCGGTCGCGTGGTATTTTGCCGCGGAACTGCAACGCAAACTCGGCGTGCCCGTCGGCATCATCAACAGCTCGTGGGGTGGCACGGCCATCGAGGCCTGGATCGACGCGCGCACCTTGCGCGCCGCCACGGCCTGGTCCGGCATCGAGCAGCGCTGGCGGGCGGGCCTCGCGGAATTTGCCGAACGGAGCACCCATCACCCGGCTGAGATGCTCGCTTGGCAAAGAGCCGAGGACCAAGCGCGCGCCACCAAGACCAAGAATCCGCTCCCCTGGCCGCGCGTCCCCATCGGTCCCGGCACGCCCTACATGCCCGCCGGTCTGTTCAACGCCATGATCGCCCCGCTCCAACCCTACGGATTGCGCGGCGTGTTGTGGTATCAAGGCGAGTCCGATTGCGGCCGCCCCGGTGAATACGCCGAATTGTTTCCCGCGATGATCCGCGCCTGGCGCGCGCAATGGGGCCGCGAACTGCCCTTCTATTTTGTGCAGCTCCCCAACTATATTTCGCCCGGTGACGCCAGCGGCCACGAGTGGGCCTGGTTGCGTGAGGCGCAAACCGCCGCGCTCAAGTTACCCGCCACCGGCATGGCCGTGACCATCGATTGCGGCGACCCCGATGACATCCACCCGCAAAACAAACCCCTCGTCGGCCGCCGCCTTGCCCGACTCGCCGAATCCAAACTCTACGGCATCGCCAGCGATTGGAGCGGCCCGCGTTTTGCCAGTGCCACCCGCGAAGGCTCCGCCCTGCGCGTGCGCTTCACCCAGGTTGACACCGGGCTCATCGCCGCAGGCAAACCTCCGCAGTCTTTCCTCCTCGCCGGAGCCGACCGCGTATTTCATCCCGCCACCGCCGCCATCGAACGCGACACCGTGCTCGTCACCGCGCCGCAGGTGCCCGAGCCCGTCGCCGTGCGCTACGCCTGGAGCAACGCCCCCGTCGCCAACCTGTTCAACGGCGCCGGCCTCCCCGCCGCGCCCTTCCGCAGCGACGATTGGTGATGTTGATTATTCTCAACCATGAACACAAATGGTCACAGATTCCTGATCACGGATTTTATCTGTGTGTATCTGAGTTCATCTGTGGTTAAAAAAATCCACCCTAAGAAATCCCCAACGGGAACGTTTTACCCGCAAACCCGTCCTTAATTAAACCCATGAAACGCTCCATCCTCTTCCTCTCCGCGTTCCTCACCGCCTTGCCGCTGTTGCACGCCAACGCCGTTGATTCGCGCATCAGCGCCGTCACGGTTTACACCGACCGCGCCGTCGTCACGCGCACAGCCGATACCAAAGTCAACGCGGGCCTCAACGAACTCACGTTCAACGCCCTGCCCGCTGGCCTGCTCGATCAGTCGCTCCAAGTCAGCGGCTCCGGCACCGCCGCCGTCACGATCCTCGACGTGACCGCGAAGCAAACGTTTTTGCCCGAAACCCCTGATCCGCGGCGCAAGGATCTTGAAGACCAGATCAAGACGCTCCACGGCCAAGACCGCACGCTCAACGACCGCTCTGCCGTCCTGCGCAGCCAGAGCGATCTCATCAGCCGCCTGCAAACCAGCGCCGTCTCGCTCGGCACCGGCGAAAAATCCGCGCGGCCCAATCTCGACGAAGTGAAGGGCGTGCTCGATTACGGCCAGAAGCAATTGCTCGAACTCGCCGCCGCGCTGCAGGATCTCGACGCCCAGCGCGAGGCCTTGCAGCACAAAATCACCGCGCTGCAAAACCAGTTGAACGAACTCCGCCCCGCCGGCCGCCGCAGCGTCAAGACCGTCGTCGTGCGTGTGTCCGCCGAATCCGCCGCCACCTTCAACCTCGCGCTCAACTACACCGTCGGCGGTGCGAGCTGGACGCCCGGCTACGACGCCCGCGTCGCCAGCAACGACAACAAGGTTCAACTCGGCTACTTCGGCAACGTGCGCCAAAACACCGGCGAAGATTGGAGCAATGTCGCCCTTACCCTCTCGACCGCACAACCGTCACTCGGCGGCAGCGCACCGGACCTCGGGGCGTGGAATTTGGATGTGTGGCGACCCGCTGTTGCCCAAAGCGATGATGAAGTCGTTCGGCTAACGCCATTCGCAATCACCTCAGCAAATGACAAAGGCTACCTGAAAGCTAACACCGCCACTCGCACACACATCGGCATGGAGGTTCAACAAGTGGCCAACTACACTCAGGCCTCCGTGGACACCGCCGCGACCAGCGCGACATTCAAGATCGCCGTGCCGGCCACTATCGCGAGCGACAACTCCGTGCAAAAAATTCCGGTCACGACCGTCGATCTCAACGCCGCGTTGAGCTACGCCACCACACCAAGGCTGCGCGCCACCGCGGTCCTCAACGCCAAGGTTTTCAACAATTCCGACTACCCGCTGCTGGCCGGCGCGATGAGTGTGTTTCTCGACGGCACCTTTGTCGCCACCAGCCGCCTCGACACCACGATGCCCGGCGAAAAGTTCGACCTCGCGCTCGGCGCCGACGAGGGCATCGCCATCGAACACAAGCGTGTGCAAAAATTCACCGAGCAGACCGGCCTCGTCAGCAAGAGCACGCGCATCACTTACGAATACCTCGTCACGATTCAGAACAACAAACGCGCGGCCGCCCGCGTGATCGTGACCGATCAGGTCCCGGTTTCCCGCAATGAAAAGATCGCCGTCAAAGTGCTGTCACCCGCCGAAAAGGACGCAAAGCCCGACACCGAAGGCCTGCTCAAGTGGACGCTCGACCTAAAGCCCGGCGAGAAACGCGAGCTCACGGTCAAGTTCACCGTCGAGCACCCCTCCGACGTACAAGTCGAAGGGCTGGAGTAAGCGGCGCTGCGGCCGGCGGTGCGATTACCGTCGGCCGCGACCGGCGCGAAAACCCTGACCACCACCACGGCGGGGGGGCTGAGCCTGCGGCGGCGGCTCCGGCCGAGCGGTGTAGGCACCGTAGGCGAAACCCTCGAGCTTGAGCTGCGGAATCTTCGCGCCGATGAAGCGCTCGATGTCGCGCACGTCCTTTTCGTTCTCCGGCGTGACGATGGTGAAGGCGTCGCCCACGGCCTGCGCGCGCCCGGTGCGGCCGATGCGGTGCACGTAATCCTCCGGCTTCTCCGGCACGTCGTAATTGATGACGTGCGAGACACCCGCGACATCGATGCCGCGCGCCGCGATGTCGGTCGCGACCATGACTTCGTATTTGCCGGACTTGAAACCGGCGAGCGCCTCGATGCGCTGGTTCTGCGAGCGGTTCGCGTGCAGGACGGCGACCGAATGGTTGGCCGCCTTGAGCTTGCGCGCGATCTTGTCGGCCCCGTGCTTGGTGCGGGAAAACACGAGCACGCTGTCGAAGTCGGTGCGCTCGAGCAGCGCGAGCAGTAGATCGAACTTTTGCGGAAACCCGACCGGGTAGAGCGCATGCTTGACCGATTCGTTGACCGAGCGGTTGACCCCGACCTCGATGCGCGTGGGCTGGCGCAGCGCGAAGGAGGCGATAGCCGAAATCTCGGGCGGGACCGTGGCGGAGACCAGCAGCGTCTGCCGTTCGCGCGGGCAGCGGCCGATGATGTCGCGCACGATCGGCAAGAAACCCATGTCGAGCATGTGGTCCACCTCGTCGAGCACGAGCACTTCGAGGTCTGTCAGGCTCAACGTGCCATCCTTGAGATAGTCCATCAGACGGCCCGGCGTGGCGACGATCACGTCCACCCCGCGGCGCAGCTCGTTGCGTTGATTGCCATAGCCCACGCCGCCAAAGATCGCGACGGTGCGCAGATCCGTGAACCGCGCGAAATCGCGGAACGCGGTTTCGACCTGCGCGGCGAGTTCGCGCGTGGGCTCCAGGACGAGCACGCGCGCTTTGCCATGTCGACCCAGCCGCGTGAGAATCGGCAGCGCGAACGCCGCGGTCTTGCCCGTGCCGGTCTGCGCCGAGCCGATGACATCGCCGCCGCCCAACACGAGCGGAATGGCGCGCAACTGGATGGGCGTGGGATCGGCATAGCCGGCGGCTTGAATGCCACGCAAGATGGGTTCGCTAAGATTGAGTGCTTTGAAGGACATAATGGGAGACGGGCCGGAAAACACCGGTTGATCCGGCGCAGGCGCGCGGCCCGCGCGCCCATTTGAACGGATTAATGCCTCCGCTCCACCCGCCTTGACGGGAAATTTGTGGATAAAAAAGGACGGAGCCCAT
>JADLBI010000339.1 GCA_020847775.1 Opitutaceae bacterium | reverse complement strand
TGCTGGATTCTTCGCCGCGCTCAGAATGACATTGGAAGAGACTCCCCATCACTGGGGAAATAAATCCCCGCAGGTCCGGGTTTCGATTTGAAGCCCAAACCTCGCGGCCTTCCCATCGGTCCATCCGATGACACCCCTCGCCCTGCTCCTCGTCCTCGCCGCCGCTGTGCTGCATGCGACGTGGAACTTGTGCGCCAAGCGCGCCGGCGGCGGGCTGCCGTTTGTTTACCTCGTCGGCCTCATCATCTGTTCACTCTACGTGCCGGTCATCGCGGTATATTGGTGGTGGAGGGAACCGGTCATCGAATGGACCGCGATGGTGTGGATCCTCGGCAGCGGCGTGCTCAAGACCTCCTATTCGCTCTTTTTGCAACGCAGCTACCGCGTCGGTGACTTTTCGCTGATCTATCCGCTGGCGCGCGGCACCGGGCCGTTTCTTTCCACCGCCGCGGCCATCGTGATTTTTGGCGAACGTCCCACGCTGCTCGCGATCGCCGGCGGGGCGATCATCGTCGGCAGTATCTTTGTGATGACGGGCGGCGTGAAACTGTTTCACCAAGATTTGGCGCACCTGCGCCGCGCGGTGGGTTATGGCATGATGTCCGGCGTATTCATCGCGGCCTACACGTTGTGGGATCGGCACGGCGTGGCCGGGCTCGCCCTCGCGCCGCTGCTCTACGATGCGGGCACGGCGTTCACGCAATTGATTTTGCTCACGCCGTTCGGACTCAAACGCTGGCCCGAAGTCGTCGCGTGTTGGAAAGACCAACGCCGTTACGCGTTCGGCGTCGCCCTGCTCTCGCCGCTTGCCTACGTGCTCGTGTTGACCGCTCTCAGCTTCACGCCGGTCAGCTACATCGCGCCCGCTCGCGAAGTCAGCATCGTGATCGGCGCGTTCATCGGCGCAAAAGTGCTCAAAGAGACCGACGGGCGTAAACGCCTCTGGGCGGCAGCGGCGATGGCCTTGGGCATCATCGCGCTCGCACTGGGCTAAGCCGCGCGTGACAACTATCGCGAATCTCCCGTAGGCTCGCGCCGTGAAAGCGTCTGTGTCCAAACCTGCCCGGGGTCGTTGGTTCATCGCGTTGCTCGCCGTCGGCCTCGGTGTGGCCGCCGCCTGGTGGTGGCAGGGATCGCTTCCCGCACCGGTCACATCGATCCAAGACGGCAAGACCATCGATTTCTCCACCGGCCAAGCCGTGGTGCGCGACGACGCGGCGGACCGCGCGGCCTTGGAGAAAGCCAAACGCGAGATGGACGCCGCCACTGCCGATATCACGTTTGCGCCGACGAAGCCGGAGGAAACGACAGGGGCCAAGCACCAGTGAGTTTTCGAAGCGAGGCTCGGAGGCCCCGCGCTACATCCATCGCGCCGCGCTAACGCGCACGGTGAAGTGCTGCGCGGCCAAACTCGGTGCCGTGAATCGCACCGTCTCAAGCGCGCCGGCCGCCACCTCCACCTTGAGGACCGGTGCCTCGTCTTTGAGCGCACGCCCCTGAGTGTCCTTGAACACGCAGCTGGTCTTCAGGCGCAACGAATAATCGCCTGTGTTGCGCAGGTTGGCCACCACTTCCAACCGCCCGTCCGGCAAGGTACGCGTGAAAATCTCGGCGCATTCGATCGCGGCCTGCGCGGCCTTGTTCATCGTCACGAAACTTTCATGTTCATCCGCCCCGGCCATCGGCGCGGCCGCACCCGGGCCATCCGTGCTGGCGCAGCCCGCCAACAGCAATGCCGTGACACAAAGCAAAAGGGCGATGCCGTTGGGTTTCATGGAGGATGCGGGGACTTGGTGCGGGCGCACGCGATGGTTACGCAAAGCGCATTGAACCGGCCAGCACGATCTCACGGTGGCGTTCGACATGGGCAGATAGGCGTTGAGGCCCGACGCACTGCGCGGTTCGGATTGTGTCCCGCCCTAAAAACTGCACCTTCGCCCCTATGCCACGCCATCTCGCGTTTTCCCTTCTGCTCCTCGGCCTGCTGCTTGCTCCGGCCGCGCATGCCCAATCCGCTGAACTGACCGCTCTCCGCACTAAAGCCGAGAAGGGCAACTCCATCGCGCAATACAATCTCGGGCTCGCCTACCTCGCCGGTCGCGATGCGCCGGCCGACTGGCCTGAAGCCTACGTGTGGCTCACCCTCGCCGCCGAAAACGGCACCACGGGCAAGGCCCTGCAAACCCTCGTTGAGCAAATGTCCCCCGCGCAACTCGACGAAGGCCGCCGTCGCCTCGCCACCGCGCGCGTCGCCGTGGATCAAATCGCGACGCCCGCGCCCGCACCCGCGCCCGACGCGGCCAAGGATCTCAGCGCCGAACTCGCCCTTTCGTGGAAAGAAGCCGACGCCCTGCGCGCCAGCCTCACCGCCGCCCAAACCGCCCGCGATGCCGCCGTCGCCGAACTCGCCAAGCTCCGCGCCGAGGCCACGGCGTTGGGCGCGCAAAACCAAGACCTCGAGGACGCCGCCGCGTTGCGCGGCCGCACGCTCGACGAAACCCGCGCCAAACTCGAAGCCGCGGAATCGCGCCTTGCCGAACTCACGCGCGGTCAAGCGCAGCTACAGCATGCACTCGCCGCCGCCCAAGCTGACGCCGCCAAACTCCGCGATGCCACCACCGCGCCCGCCAAGACGGAGCTCGCGGCCCTCGCCGAATTGCGCGAGACGCTCCGCGCCACCCGCGACGAGGCAAATGTCGCCCAGACCCAGCTCGCCCAGCAGCAATCCCTCGTTGAGCAACAGCAGGGCCAGTTGGTAAAATTGCGGAACGAGCTTGAGCAAAGCCAGACCCGGCTCACCGCGGCGCGCACCCCCGATCCCCAAGCCACCGCCGCGCTCAATGCGCTGACCGAACAGAACACCACCTTAAAGCAACAGCTCGACGACGCCTATGCCGACACATCGCGTCAGGTTGCCAATTTGACCGCCGAGCTTGGGGCTAGCCGGGTGCAGCTCGCGCGTTTGCAAAACGAAAACCAAACCCTCAACGCCAAGCTCGTCGCGACCCCAGCCAAAGACCCGGCGGAAGCCGCCGCTCTAACCTCGACCCAATCCGCCCTCACCGCCGCCCAGGCCGAGCTCACACGCACGCAGGCTGCCCGCGCCGATTTGGAATCCCGCGCGCATTCGCTCGCCACCGAGATGGATTCGCTCAAGGCGCGGCTCGCCGACACCGAGGCCCGCTTGGCCACCACCAAGAAACCAACCGCACCCGCGCCCGACCCCACAGTGATGGCCGACTTACAAGCCCGGCTCGACACCGCACTCGGCAGTTACTCGCGACTGCAAAGTGAAAACGACACGCTCAGGGCCGCGGCCGCGCAGTTTGAGGCGAAGTCCTCCGCGCTCGAAAGCGAGCTCGCCGCCGCCCACGCCGCCACACCCGCGCCCGTCGAAGCCGCCGCCACCGCCAACTCCGACTTGCAGGACAAGCTCAATACCGCGCTCACCAGCTACCGACTTCTGCAGGACGAAAACGACGCGCTACGCCAGAACGTCGGCCAGTTGACCGAACGCGTGAACGCGCTGGATGCGCAACTCGCCGCCGCCAACTCAGGCAGCGCCGGACTCACCGCCCAGCTCGACCGCGTCAGCGCGACCGCCGCCCAAGTGGACGGCCTGCGCGAACAGCTCCGCCAAACCAACGATCAGCTCAATCAGGCGAACCTCGAAAACGAGCGGTATCGCACGCGACTCGCGATCGCCGCACCGGTCTCGACAACCACATACTCCGCCCCCACTCGCCCCGGCACCATCGCCGCCACCAACATCGCGCAGCCCCGGCCCGCCGCCTCCCAGCCGCCCGCGATAACACCCGCCACCACCCGCACACACAGCGTCGTGTTTGGCGACACGCTTTCAGCCCTCGCCTTGCGCTACTACGGCAACCCCGTGCGCTGGGCGGAAATATACGAGGCCAACCGCGAGCAGCTCCCCAACGAACGCGCCTTGCGCGTCGGCATGGAGCTCGCGATCCCTTAACGCCGCACACCAGCGGGATTGCCAAACCTCGGGAAATCTCCCTGCATCACCCCGATGCGGTCTAAACCACCAGTCTTGACGGCAACACTCGCCCTCGTCGCGCTACTCAATCTCGCCGGCTGTGGCTATGTGCATTTCGGACGGCTCGATTCCCCCGCCACGGGCTCCCACCCCGAGCTCACCGCTGAAAATACCGACCTGAAGATCGAAAGGAAAATCCTCAAAGAAGAACTCGCACTGGCCCGTCGCGAGGGCGACGCCCTCCGCGCGGCGCTCGACAGCCGCAACCACGGCAACGACTCCGAAGTCGCGGCCAAGCTGCGCGACACCACCCGCGAGCTCGCGACGCTCCGCGCCGAACACGCGCGCCTCCGGGCCGAGCGCAGCCCCTCCGCCAACATCACCTCCAGCGCGACGGCCAATCAGGCCGCCCTCGAACAAATCGCCGAGCTCAAGACGCAACTGGGCACCGCGCAGAACCGCTTGGCCCAAAACTCGCGGCAACAGGCCGCCGCCGAACAGGAAAACGCGCGCCTACGCCAGCAGCTCGACACCTTGCGCCGCGAAAACCTCGGCCTCGCCGATCAAGTTCAAGCACTCACCGCGCAAAACGAGCAAGCCGTCGCCGCGCTCTCCCAGCTCAACTCCGAAATGCTCGCACAAAAGACCGCCCGCCAAGCCGCCGAGGACCGCGCTCGCGCCGCGCAAACCCAGCTGCAACTTGTTTTGGCGAAACCGCAGGAACCCGCGCCCACCGTCTCGCTCTCCGACGCCCGACAGCCCACGGTTGGCCGCACCAGCGAGGCCGACGCCACGCTGCAGCTCGCGGTGGATTCCGACGCCGGCTCCACCGCGGTTTTGCGCACGAGCCGGGAACGCTTGCAGCAAGCCGCCGAAGAGGCGGCCCCGATGCGCCAATACCTCGTCGAGGAGAACGACACACTCGAAAAAATCGCGCTCAAGTTTTACGGCCGTAGTGACCAATGGCGCAAAATCTACGCCGCCAACAACCTCGTCCTTCGCGGTGGCCGCCCACTCAAAACTGGCATGAAGCTCGCCATCCCGGAATAGCCGGGCGCGCGGTCACTCCGCGCCGCACGTCGCCGCACCTTCGTCTGCACCTTGGCCCAGAACAACCATGAGCGACGCCCCGCACCAGTCGCCAACAGGCACGCAGCCGCGGCATGAGCGGCACGGACTCTATCCCAAAGCGGAATCGTCCGCCGACTTCCAACGCCACCTTGCGGCCGTGCATGCCCGCATCGCCGCAGCCTGCGGACGCGCGGGGCGGGACCCCGCAACGGTTCGCCTACTGCCGGTCAGCAAAACGATGGACGAGGCCAGCCTGCGGCAAGCCTACGCCGCCGGTCTGCGCTGGTTCGGCGAAAACAAGGTGCAGGAAGCCCACGAAAAATGGGAAGCCATGGCTGACCTGACCGATTTGCGCTGGTCGGTCATCGGGCATTTGCAAACCAACAAGGCGAAGCTCGTGGCCCAGTTCGCCAACGAGTTTCAGGCACTCGCCAACTTGCGGGCGGCCGCCGCACTCGATCGTCGCCTGCAAACCGAGGGCCGCGCACTCGACGTCTTCGTGCAGATCAACACCTCGGGCGAAACCAGCAAATACGGTCTGCACCCGGACGAGGCGGCGGGCTTCGTGCGAGAGCTTCCGGCTTTCACTTCGCTGCGCGTGCGAGGCTTGATGACTCTGGCCGTATTTTCTTCCGAGGCGGCCCACGTGCGGGAGTGTTTCATCTCGTTGCGCAATCTTCGCGACCGACTGCGGCAAACCGCACCAGCTGGCATCTGTGTGGACGAGTTGTCCATGGGCATGTCGGGAGATTTCGAAATCGCCATCGAGGAGGGCTCGACGGTGGTCCGGGTTGGTCAGGCGATCTTTGGCGCGCGTCACCTGCCAGATAGCCATTACTGGCCAACCGCCAACGCTTCAGACTAGGCCAACCGGCTCAGCATTTCCCGCACGGGCGGATTAAGCGCATCCTCCGGGATCACGGCGCGCAGCCGGGCGATTTCTTCCGCCAATTGCGCGCGCTGGCCCGGCCAACGATGCGCGGCGGTGAGCAGTGCACCGAGCGCGAGTTGGAGCGAGGCCGCGGCCAAGTCGTCGCGGTTGGTGGCGGCGTAAACCCGCGCGGCTTCATTCAGGGTCGCGGCGTAGGTCGCGGTTTTTTCGACGGCTTGCGCCGGGGATTCCGCCCGGGTGAGCAGGTCAACTTGCTCGTCCATCGAGCACGCGAGGAATTTTTCTGGCGGCACGTGAAACAAGCGTTGTTGCGCATGCATGATAGCGTGCAACGCCTCGCTGGCGCGCGCGGGATCGCCGGTGCCGAGCGCGTTGGCGACGAATTGCCGCAGTTC
>JADLBI010000338.1 GCA_020847775.1 Opitutaceae bacterium | reverse complement strand
TTGGTCACCGTCCCCGGCGTGCTGCTGGTGACGTTCGCGGTGATCGTGCAGCTTCCCGGCGTGCCGCCCGGAATGGTGCTGCCCGAGGCGTAGGTGACGGTGCTGCCGCCGGTGACTCCCGATTTGGTGCCCGTACAGGTGCCGCCGAACGTGGCGTTCGCCAGCGTGACTCCCGCAGGCAGCGTGTCGACGAGGTTCGCCGTCAGGGTCGCCGCCGTGGCGTTGTTATTGGTGAGCGTGATGGTCAGCACGCTGGTGCCGCCAGCGGTGATGGTGGTCGGCGCAAAAGCCTTGGCGACCGTTGGCGTGTTCGCCATGACGGTGAGATTCGCGTTTGCGGCAGCCACGTTGTTGCCGAAGTTGGTTTGCAACGCGCCGGCAGCAATGGTGTTGGTCACCGTCCCCGGCGTGCTGCTGGTGACGTTCGCGGTGATCGTGCAGCTTCCCGGCGTGCCGCCCGGAATGGTGCTGCCCGAGGCGTAGGTGACGGTGCTGCCGCCGGTAACCCCGGATTTGGTGCCCGTGCAGGTGCCGCCGAACGTGGCGTTCGCCAGCGTGACGCCCGCAGGCAGCGTGTCGACGAGGTTCGCCGTCAGCGTCGCCGCCGTGGCATTGTTGTTGGTGAGCGTGATGGTCAGAACACTGCTGCCGGCGAGACCGATGCTGGCCGGCGCGAACGCCTTGGCGACCGTCGGTGCGCTGGCGGCGATGATTGGCGTTGTCTCGATCCCGCAGCCCGCGCCGGATGCGGCACCGCCACCGCTTACCCCGTTAGTCGAGCACGAGGCGATGGTGCCCGTCGTGGTTTCGGCCGGTTTGTTGATGTCGCCGCCGCCAAAGACCTTGGCGCGGTTGGTCAACGTGCCGGAGGCACCAAGCGCAACCGATACCGGCAGCGTGAACGTGTTGCTCGCCCCTGCCGCGAAGCCGGTCGCCCGCGTGCAGGTTGCGGTGTCGTTCGTGTTGGTCGTCGTCGACACGGAGCACGTCCAGAGTGCGCCGTCGGCTCCACCCGCGGCCAGCGGCGCGACGAACGACATGCCTGCAGGCAGGATGTCCTTCATCGTGGTCACGGCCGTCGTCGCGGCGCCGCCGTTATTGGTCACCGTGAACGTGTAGGTGCCCGTCGAGCCCGCCGTGAACGACGCGCCGCCATCGTCCTTGACCATCGAGAGGTCCACGTTCGGAATGCAAAACCCGAGGTTCCCGATGCCAATCCCCTGGGCGGGCGGATTCCCGTAGGCAGTGCTGGCATTGCCGTATAAGACTGCCGCGTTCAGTACAGGCGCACCGAAGTTGAACGTCTCGTTGCATTGCGCAGAGGTCAAATCGCAGTTATTGCCGTTGCTTACCGTGTTTGTGGCGAACGCAACATTGCCGGAGATCGTCACCAAGGCGCGTGTCGCCGTGGCGCTCGGCGTGACGCCGCCGCCGCCGGGCGCCCCGCCAGTGACGGTGACCAAGTCTTGATATTTGCCTGCCCCGGTGTCGTAGGTATCCAAGTCCGTCACGGTAAACCGCAGCTTGTTGACGGGCTTGTTGAATGCGAGCGTCACCAGATTCGTGTCCGTTACGTTCACACGGTCAACCTGGATCCAGAACGTATTCGCGATACCGCCAGACTGCTGGGTGGTGGGATATCCCGACTGAATGTCCGCGAGCCCAGCGGTACCGGTGACGGTGATCGCGCTCGCGCCGCTGCCAATGCTGAAGGAAAGCGGACCACCGGAACCGGTCGTCCAATTGTTTGGACTCGCGAAGGTGAACGTTTGCAGCGTCTCTCCGGCGACGCAAGCGCTCGATTGGGCTTGAACGCTACCCGATGCAAGCAAAGCGAGCGAGAACATGCCGCCCAACAACGCTCGCAACATCGTTCGCGGCGAAGGGGTGTGTTCGATCCGAGCCCAGCGTTTCGCAAGCCACGGGTGCGACGGCGACCTGACGGTATCGCTACTCGAGTTGCCCTTGACCGTTGGCAACGGACGCCCGTCCACCAACACCCTGTCGATGCGTGTCTGATTCACGTAAACCACCCTGTGTCCTGCCCTTTGTCAGGTGACGACCACTCTCGGACCCTGCGGTGGGGGCCGGAGCATTTCGCTGAGAATGTATCCGGTTTTTCTTCACTTTGACACATTGCAGGCAAAAATTATTCGCGAAAACCAGCGAATAATGCCAAGGACATAAGATAAATCCCCGGCATCGAGCAGCCGCATCCGCGCACCGGCAACGAAACGCTGGTCACGCGTGCGTCGAACGGGTGATGGCGAACGCTCGGTTCGCGCGCTCGATCCGCCCCGGAGCCCCGCCGGCATCGGCCCTCGGTGCGGGCCAAGCGGTCGGTCACTTGGCGAATGAACCTAATCAGCCCCCGATCGCTCCAACTGTGGCTCGACGCCGGCGTGACGGGTGCGCCCGCACAGCGCGGGCCGTCGGGCACAACGCGCATAAAATGAAAAATTGATTCCGGCCACGTATCGCGCCATGCCTCTGTATCGTCCCCGCCACTCTCTTTCGCACACCCTTCGCGCCGTCACCATCGTTGCTGCGCTCGTCTGCGCGCACACAGCGCTTCCGGCAGCGGCGCAACTCGCGTCGAACCCTGAACTCCAGGACATCAACCGGACCTTGAAGGCGGGGCAGGCGCAACAGGCGCTCGACCGCGTAACAACCTATCTGAACGGCAAACCCAAGGATCCGGTTGGGCGCTTCATCAAAGGGCTCGCGCAGACGGAGCTGGGCAAGACGAACGAGGCGATCGCAACCTTCCAATCGCTGACCGAGGACTACCCGGAGCTGCCCGAGCCGTACAACAATCTTGCTGTTCTCTACAGCTCGAAGGGCCAGTTCGAAAAGGCGCGCGTCGCACTCGAGCTCGCGATCCAGACGCATCCCAGCTATTCGACCGCGCACGAAAACCTTGGCGACATCTACGCCAAGATGGCGAGCCAGGCCTACGACCGGGCCCTGCAGTTGGACCGTGGCAATGGAGCCGTCGCCACCAAGCTGAACCTCGTCCGCGATCTCTTTTCGACGAATCCGAGAGCCAACACCGCACCGAAGCCAGCGGCCGTCGCCGCGCTCTCGGCCACGGTTCCGCCGCCCTCGGTCATCGCCAATGGCGTAGCGAACGCCCCCAAAGCGGCAAGCGCGACGACGGCCCCGCCTACGGCGCCCACGCCAGCCCCGGTACCGGCGAAGGCCGCGGCAAATACCGCCCCGCCTGCTGCGACGCCACCTGCAGCCGCAACCAAACCCGCGCCCGCCTCACCGCCGCCCGCTCCACCGGATGCAACGGCCGATGTGCTGGGCGCCGTAAACAAATGGGCCAGCGACTGGTCCGCACGCAACGCGGATGGGTATCTCGCGGCCTATTCACCGCACTTCAAGCCCGACGGCGGGCAATCGCGCGCCGCCTGGAGCGCGGCGCGGCGCGAACGGGTGACGACGCCCCGAAAGATCAGGGTCGAACTTCTCGGCACCACCGTCGAGATGATTTCTCCAACCGAGGCGCGCGTCACGTTCCGTCAGAACTATTCGTCCGACGCCATCCACACGCGTTCACGCAAAACGCTGACCTTGGCCAAGGAAGGGTCGCGCTGGCTGATCACCCGTGAGCGCGTGGGTTGACTCGGTCACGCCAACCATGCGCACGCCCCGTTTCAGACTGTCCTCACCCGATCGACCGCAAGCGTTCGGAATGAGACTGAGCCGCCTGCGCGCGTGCGGGCTCTCCATTCTCGGCGGCACGTTGTTGCTCGCACCGCATGGGGTGATGGGTGGCGCGGGCATTGGCTTCAGCGACGCGGAGAGCCTGCTGTTGAAGGCGTTGCGTGAAGTGCGCTCGGCCCGCCTCGATTACGCGCAGCAGACCATCAGTCAACTGATCGACCGCTATCCAAATTTCCGCCTCGCCTATCTGGTGCAAGGCGACCTGTGGCTGGCGCGCTCGAAGCCGTTGCAAAGCGTCGGCAACACGCCGCAGGCGGCCGAACAGGTTCAGGGGCTGCGCGCCGAGGCCGCCGCACGTGCGCGCCGCGACGCCGAAGTGGCAAAGACCGATCAGGTGCCGGCGAACTTTTGGCGCGTCCCCGCGAGTCAACCCTATGCGATTGCCGTCGATGTCGAAAAATCGCGCCTGTATGTGTTCGAAAATCGCAGCGGTCGACTCACCCGCATCGCCGATTTCTACATCTCCATCGGCAAAGCCGGCAGCGGCAAGGTTCGCGAAGGCGATCAGCGGACGCCGCTTGGGTCGTACCTGCTGCAAACGGCGGTGCCACGCGAAAAGCTGACCGACTTCTACGGCGTCGGCGCCTTTCCGCTCGACTACCCGAATGCGTGGGACAAACGACTGGGACGAAACGGCTACGGCATCTGGTTGCACGGCGTGCCGCGCGATACGTACGCGCGCGCGCCCCGCGC
>JADLBI010000337.1 GCA_020847775.1 Opitutaceae bacterium | reverse complement strand
CGCCAACAGACCGCCGCCAAACAGCCAGGGCTGCAGCCGCGCCGCCTTGCGCCAAATGAAGTCGCGACGGAAGATCAGCGGGATGACGTAGTAGGCCAGCCCCATGAACGCCAGCGTCGTGCCGCCCACAACCGTCGCATGGAAGTGGCCGGTAATGCGCAGCGTGTTGTGCGCGATGATGTTGATCTGCTGCGTGCCGAGCGTGACGCCCGTGATGCCGCCCACGAAGCCGAAGATCAGCACCGAGAGCAGCGCGGCCGAAAAGGCCGGGTTGCGCCAAGGCAACGCGACCACCCAACCGAAGAGCCCCTTCACGTGGCCTTTGACGCGCATCGCCATTTCCACCGAGGCCGGCACGGTGAAGCCGTGGATCATCGAGGCCAGCACGGCCAGATACATCGCATACGAGGTGTTCCAGATTTTCCACGTCGCGCCCACACCAGGGTCCACCAGCAAGTGGTGCGCTGACGCCAGATTGATGAACAAGATATAGAGCACAAACGCCCCGCGGCAGACGGTCTCGTTAACGGGTTTGGCCCCGGTCGCCAAATGCGCGATCAGATACCAGACCGCCACCATGGCGCACACGTTGACCTGCTGCGACTGGTGCCCCAGCCCCCACCAGATCATGCGATACCACATGGGATCGGGCTGGGCCGTCCAACCCATCGCATAGGTGAAGGTCGGGATCATCACGATCGCGCCGTGCAACAACGTGACCACGGCGATGATCGCCGCCGCCAGCGCGCCGAAGGTCACCAGCGGCATCGCGCCCTCGTAGGTCTTGTCGCGCCGGGCGATGTAGATCGTGGCAAAGAAATTGAAGACGCCGATCAGCGTGCCCACCGCCATCAAGATGATGCCGAGATAAAACAGCGGGTGCCCCAGCAGCGGCAGGTAACTGGTCATCAGCACGTCGGCCTTGCCCTGCAAAATGACCACATCGGTCATCACCGCGCCGACCAGCATCATACCGAACGACACCAAGGCCACCTTGCGGGAGAACAGTCGGCTGTTGAGCGGAATCGTGCAGGCGAAGTAGAGGATCGCGACCTCGAAGAACAGGATCCAGAAGATCAGCATGTTCAGACCGTGAAAGGTCAGAATACGGTAGAACCAATCAACGCGCAGCAGGTGCACGGCCTGCCAGCGCGTGAGCGCCAGCAAGATGGCGGCAATGCCGCCGAGCAGCAAAAAGACCACGGCGCTGACCGCGTTGAGCTTGATAAAGCGTTGCGCGGCGAGGCAGACCTTCAGGCCGGTCGTGTCGCAAGTGCGCGCCGCGGCCCCGGGAGCCGTGAGGGCCGCCGAGTGGGTGGAAGCAGGATGGGCGGAGGAGGACATGGCTTTGGATTAAACGGAGGGGAGTGGGAGGGTTGGGTGGAGGCGGGACGGCGCGCGGGGATCACTCCACCACGATGTGCCCGATCATATGTTCGTGCCCGATGCCGCAAAATTCGTTGCAGACAATCGTGAAGACGCCCGACGAGCTCGGGGTGATAGTGAGCACGTGATCGTAGCCCGGCATCACTTGGAAATTCATGTTCAGCGGCTGCAGGGAGAACCCATGTTGCAAGTCGCCGGATGAAAGGTGCAGCCGGTAGGTCTCGCCCTGGCGCAGCTTGAGGGCCGGATACCACGACCACATGCGGGCCAGAAGGTAGGCGTCGCCGCCCGGCGCGGGCTCAACCAGCGGCGCGCCTTTGTATTCGCCGACCTTGTTGGCGGCGACAAACCGCTCGGTGCGCTCGATGAACGCCGCCGGGGTCACCGAATACGCCTCGCCTCGGCTGTTCTGCTTACCCTTGAAATGCCAATATGGCATCATGAGGCTCAGCACAAAGCACCACAGCAGGGCCAGGCCGATCCAAAGTTTCTCGGCGCCCTCGGGGGCGTGATACCAATCGCGTGATGGGACGGTCAAACTCATGATTAAGGTCTCCAGGTTGGATAAGTTGACGCCGCGACCTCAGGGCAGCTGCGCGGGGGTGACGTTGTAGAGTTCGATCCAACCCCAGAGGGTGTAGGATAATAGCGGGATGACGACGCCCAGCACCAGCAGGAGCCAGGGGTTGTCCATCAGTCGCTTGATCAGTGGGTCTTTTTCCGGAGGTGTCATGGTGATGCGGGGTTGGGAGAAAAGGAGTCCGCGGAGCGTTGCATCCGCCAAATCAGGACGAGAAACCAGATGCCGCCGACCGCGGCGATCAGGCCGCCCAGGCCCATCACGCCCAGCCCGATCTGCTCGGCCAGCGAGCGCACGTGCTGCTCCGACGCGTAAGCCTTGCGTCCCGCGCCATGCGCCCCGGCAAAGCCAAAGCCCAAGGCGAACACCGCCTGGCCCCAGCCAAAACATAGCAGCTGGCGGCCTGCCCGACGCCAGCGCTCCGGGGCCAAGCCCCGGGCCTGCGCGGTCGCCGCGATCAGGTAACCCGCCGCCATAAACGCGGCAGTCACCCCGCCCAGCGAGGCGTGGTAATGCGCTGGCACCAGCGTCGTGGAGCCACGGATGCAGGCCCCCAGC
This sequence comes from Opitutaceae bacterium, assembly GCA_020847775.1. Taxonomy (GTDB): domain Bacteria; phylum Verrucomicrobiota; class Verrucomicrobiia; order Opitutales; family Opitutaceae; genus Cephaloticoccus. The sequence goes on along the minus strand of JADLBI010000337.1, from coordinate 2,221 downwards.
ACAAAACCCAGCACAGTTAGCCCCGCGCTCATTTGCAGCGCGCGCTTGGCCAGCGGCCGTTCGGCCGCGAGGCATTCCCGATGGCACCGCCAGTGCCGCACCACCAGCACGAGCACCAGCAGCACCACCGGGAAAATTGTCCACCGCATCAGCCAAGTCGCGCCCTCGACATAGAGGCGGTGGTTGGCCCCCTGCCACGTCAACAGCGGCATGAGCAGATGCGGTCCCACCAACACGCCAAACAGCCAACGCGCCGCCTTCGCCGATAGCACCGGCGCGCCGGTGGCCCGCCGCGCGAGCCACAACCACACCGCCAACATCGCGCAGACATTGGCCACCTGCAACACGTGGCCGGGCGCCCAGTGCGCCAGTTCAAAATGCGTCAACCGATCCAGCCCCATCGGCATCGCCGCGCGGGTCGAAATCCAAGTAGCCCCGGCCGCCAGCAGTGCGATCATCGCGGCTTGGATGCCCGCCGCCGCATCGGCCGGCAGCGACCACACCCCGTCCGCCGTCCGCCCATCGGCCCACAAAGCCCGCAGGGCAAAACTCAGCACGCCGAGAAAAAACAACGCCAGCCCCGAGAGAAACAGCGGGTGATCGATCACGGGGATGTAATTGGCCAGCACCGGCTCCGCGCCGCGCACCGCCGACCCCGTCAACATCAGCACCATGCCGCCCAGCGCCGCGCCCCACCCCGCCCACGCGCCCAGGCCCCGCAGCCCCGTGCCGCGCACCGCGGCCAACGCCGCGATCATCGCGTAAAACCAAACCACCAGCGCCAGATCCACATGAACCACCAGACAGCGCTTGAAAAACAACGGATCATCCAGCCAATGCGCGAGCCACGGCAACCGGCCCACCACCACCGCCAGCGACAGCAGCCCGGCCAGCCACAAGCTCGCCAACGCCAGATTCAGCCAAGTGCGCGCCAGCAACGTCCTCGCCTCGGTCTCCTGCCGCCCCAACGGCCACGCGCACGCCGCATCGCGCGGGACGATCACAGGAACCGTGGTTGTGGCAATTGAAGACATGGACCGGGGCATCCTAGTCATTCCGCCCCCTCCCGCATTGACCTGAATCAAGCTCCCTCCACATTGCCGCCCACCCTCCAGCCCGGCTGCCTCGCATGAGGCCGCTCGCGATTTGTTCTCGTTCTCCCGCGAATTTTTTAATCCGCTCCCCCTTCCATGGCATCCAAGATTCCCTCCAAGCCCCGCATCCTCACCACCACCGTCGGTTCGTATCCCGTGCCCGACTGGCTCGCCGCCCTGCCGAGCGAGCAGGCCGTCATCGACGCCACGCGCGTCGTGTTCGACATCCAGCGCCAAGTCGGCATCGACCTGCCGACCGACGGCGAACTCTACCGCTTCGACGTCAACCACCCCGACACGAACGGCATGATCGAATACTTCATCCGCCCCATGGCCGGCATCTCGTCCGTCGTCGGCCGCTCCGTCACCGAGGAATTTTCGCGCCACCATCCCATGGGCTTCCGCCGCAAACCCGCCGGCGTCGTCGAGGGCAAGCTCGGCGAGGGCTCGCTCAACCTGCTCGCCGATTGCACGCGCGCCGCGGCCGTCGCCGGCGGCCCGTTCAAGTTCACCGTCACGAGCCCCTACATGCTCTCGCGCACGCTGCTCGACCACCATTACGGCGATTTCGCCGGTCTTACCATGGCCATCGCCGAGGTCATCGCCGCGCAGATGCCGAAGCTGCCGACCGCCTGTGTGCAGGTTGACGAGGCCAACATCCCCGGCAACCCCGCCGACGCCCCGCTCGCCGCCGCCGCGATGAATGTCGTGCTCGACGCCATCGACAAAAACACCGAGCGCGCCGTGCACTTCTGCTTCGGCAACTACGGCGGCCAGACCATTCAAGCCGGCAACGGGAAGAAGCTCGTCGATTTCCTCAACGCGCTGCACTGCGACCACCTCGTGCTCGAACTCGCGCACCGCCCGAAGAGCGACCTCGAAGCGCTCAAGCACATCGACAAGAAAATCGCCCTCGGCGTCGGCGTGGTGGACATCAAGGTGAACCACATCGAGACCCCCGACGAGATCGCCGCCCGCATCGAGGCGGTCGAGAAGAAGGTCGGCGAGGGCCGCGTCCGCTGGGTCCACCCCGACTGCGGCTTCTGGATGCTCAAGCGCTCCGTCTCCGACCGGAAGATGGAAGCCCTCGTCCTCGGCCGCGACAAGTACCTCGGCATCAGCTGAGG
>JADLBI010000336.1 GCA_020847775.1 Opitutaceae bacterium | reverse complement strand
TGTGGTTGTTTGACACATTTGAAGGCATGGTCGAACCTACAGCAGAAGATGTGTCGTGCCACGACGAAGCGGCGTCAGCAGTGCTTGCGGCAGATTCCCGCGTTCGATGCGTTTCGCATCTGAATGAAGTCGTGCGGTCTTTTGAAACCGTAGATTATCCGCGTGATCTCGTCCATTTCGTCAAAGGGCGTGTAGAAGAAACGATTCCAGCAAAGTCGCCTGAATCAATCGCCTTACTGCGGCTAGATACCGACTGGTATGAATCGACGAGGCATGAATTAGTCCATCTCTTTCCAAAGCTTGTACGTGGCGGAGTTTTGATCATTGATGATTTTGGCCACTGGAAAGGCGCCAAACTGGCAGCGACTGAGTACTTTCGTGAACTCGACATTCCCGTACTATTAAATCGCATCGACTACACGGGGCGAATTGCAGTCAGAATTTGACCCGCCGAATGGTCGACCAACCTTGTAGAGAGTGTGATCCACAGCGGTCCCTATGTGCCGCGCCTCCTGATCGCGCGCCTATCGTTACTTTCCTGCATCAAGGCGGCTGTACCGGGTGACTGTACCCCCCTTTTTGCGATCCTATTACACTGAGGCAGGAAAGGCTGCGCTTTGGAATTGGCTCTGGCTGGCCGTCTACACTGTTCTCACACAAGGCTGCTATCTAGCAGTTTTAATTCTTCTCACGTCGGCCTTAGAGCCGGGGGCATTTGCAGCATTCTCTGCCGCCATCACGCTGTTCAACTATCTCATCATCACTGGATCCGCAGGAACGGGCGGGGTCGTTCTACGTGAGGTGGCATTTCGTCCGCACGATCGGACCGTGATTGAAACTTCGTTTTTCGTGGTTACAGCGGGGAGTTCAATTGCCGTTGCGGCCGCTGCAATCGTTGGCGCTCTCAGCTTCTCCTTCGCGGACGATGAACGAGCGTTGTTGATTCTGACCGCGCTCGGAGTGATTCCGTACTCGATGAGCCTTGCACCACTTTACACCGCTGTGCATCGCCAGGCATTGTGTGCCGCGATTGTGTTTGCCACCGAGTTGGGCGGATTGATGGCCATTGCTGCACTAGCCAGTTCTGCGCGGCTCTCGCTCGCCGCAGTGGGTGTCGTATTACTTTTGAAATGGCTCCTCGCCACGATTGCCCAAGCAGTGATTTACCATTTTTGGCTGCGTCGGCTTGGTTGGGCGTTCAGCGGCAGCGACGTCAAGCAATTGCTGCGCACCTGCTGGCCGATGTTGCTAGCGACCTTCGCTTACGCGCTGCCGCTGAGCGCCGGCATATTCTTTGTGCGGACGCTCTCATCGGAAAATGATTCGGCAGCATTCGGTTTGGCCGTGCAATGCGCCTTGGCCTATCAATTGCTGATGGCGCTCGGCCTGCGCATCGTCCAGCCACATATTAACGGCATGTTCGGTTTGCATCGACAATTCGTGAAAAAGCTGTTGGTGTTTGTTGTTGCGTCGGGAATATTGCTAAGCTTGGTGGCATTTGCCGGAGGGGCTATCGTGGTGTATTTCTTGGATGATCCGGCATACCAAGCAGCGATCGGGCCGATGGCGATTTTGCTGCTCACAGCTTTCCTGATGAGCCTGGCCAGCGTGGCCAACGTTTACTTACTTCGTTTTTCCGACTTAGGCTTTATTGTGCTCATCCATCTCGCCGTAGTCGTCGCCTACTTAACTGCCATGGTGCTGCTCGCCGCGACGATGACAATTACCGTGGCGGCCGTCGTCGCGTTGATCGCACAGTTTATCGCCGCTGCGCTGCTGTGCGGGCGAGCGGCAATGTGGATCGCAGAATGTGCAAGTTCACCCTGATGTAGGCAGTGTCACATGTTAATTCCCGAAGCTCGCTGGTTGGGCAGCAAGCTGCATTCATTGCCCAATAGTGCGCTTTGTCCGCTCTTGAACGTGGGAAGCCAAACACGCCACTTTCGAGAGGTAGAACAACCGTGGATTGAGCACTATCTTTTCGCACCGCTGCGAAATCGGCAGTGCCGGATACTGCACCTCGATTTGCAACAGGGAGAAGGCATTGACATCGTGGGCGACCTGGCCGACGCGCAATTTCGCGCACGCGTGCAAAATGAGGACTTTCTTTCCGCCATCTGCTCTAACCTTTTAGAGCACGTGAACAATCCGCGCGAAGTGGCACATTGGCTTGCGAGTCTCGTTCGTCCCGGTGGTTATCTCTTCGTTTCCTGCCCCTATCGATTCCCCTACCATCCTGATCCAATCGACACGATGTTTCGCCCCAATGTGGCGGAATTGGCGGGATTATTTCCGAACTGCCAGATTGTAGACCAGGCCATCGTCAATTGCGGCACGTACGCAACGTTCCTTGCGACGCGTGAACTTTGGGCGCCGGGCGCCTTGTGCCGGTCGCTGATGACGCGGCCAGCGCCAGCGCCTCAAGGCGACGCGCAGCCGTCGCGCAGCGGCCGGCTATTCCCATGGTTGTTCAAATCGTTTCGAGCCACGTGCCTAATTCTTCGCAAGCAATGATGCAAAAGTCGCTGACAGTTACGACAGTCATGCCCATGTTCTACCCCGCAACGCAATATGGCGGCCCCATAGTGCAGGCATACGAAGTGGGAAAGGAACTGCTGCGACGGGGCCATCGTGTCAACGTCGTGACGACCGACCTAGGCCTGGTGGCGGAGACACCGCGCAACACGTGGGTCAACGTCGAGGGGATGCGCGTTTGGTATGGAAGAACGCATGCGATCAATCGCTGCGTGCCTTATTGGGAGCCGCAACTCAAACGACCCATCGTAGAAGTGTTGCCGACAACTGATGTGCTACAACTGCGCATGGCGCTTACCCTGCTGAACGACTTGGTGCGACGGTTGGCACGTCGCCGGCGGGTACCGTATATCTACAACGCTGAAGGCTCTTTGTGTCCCACGCGACTGAAGACGAAGGCGGTTGAAAAATGGTTCTTCCTGCGGCTTTTCGAACGGCGAATGCTGCGCGAAGCCGCGGCGCTGCAAGCGGTTACCTCTGTAGAACGTGGCGATCTGATCGCGCAGGGGGCAGACCCTACGCGCATACATGTTATTCCCAATGGCGTCGTCTTGCCCACCACGAACTACCATTCGAGCGCGGCGCGATTTCGTGAGCGCTGGAACCTGCCTCCCAACGCGACACTAATCCTCTATCTAGGGCGAGTCAGCCGCCTCAAGGGTATCGAACCCCTGGTGCGCGCGTTTCATCGCGTCCGACATGTGCAGCCCGATGCACATCTCATCATTGCTGGGCCGGGTGACGGGGAAGAGAGGCGGTTGTCGGAATTGATCCAACAGTTGGATCTATCGGGCCGTGTAAAGCTGGTGGGCACAGTCCCTGGTCGAGAATGCTGGCAAGCACTGCGGGAGGCTGATCTGTTTGCGCTGACGTCTTTTACCGAAGGCCTGCCTAATGCAGTGCTCGAGGCGCTCGCCGCAGGCTTGCCTGTGCTCTGTAGCCATCCGTGCAATCTTCCCGAGGTCGCAGAGTATGCGGCCGGCGAAGTGGTGATTCCCGAAGAGTCCGAAATTGCTTCGTCGCTCACACGGATGCTGGCCGACGCGGAATTGCGTCG
>JADLBI010000335.1 GCA_020847775.1 Opitutaceae bacterium | reverse complement strand
CGGGAGGAGGGAGAGGGTCAGCCATGATGCGAGATGGGCGTATCAAATAATGCGTTCCGGCACATACACGATATCGCCGGGCAGCAGGGTGAGCGAGCTGTCTTTGACCTTGGCCCGGTCACGGCCTTTGATGAGGCTTTCAACATCGACGGTGAATACTTCCTTGGTTCCGTCGGTATTTACACGGGTGACGGTCACGGCGGTGCCTTTGGCGGTGTCGGTAAAACCCTGCGCGCGGGTTACGAGTTCGAGCAGGCTCATGGACTGCTCGATGGGAAGCGGATACCGCCCAGGGTTGCGCACTTGGCCTTGGATGGAAACCTCGCGGGGTGTGTACTCCTGAACCGTGATGGTCACTTGCGGATTCCGCAGAAAGCGGCCTGTCTGATAGGCGGATTCGATGACTTCTTCGGCCTCCGGGATGGTAAGATTTATAACCCTTATTTGGCCGAGCAGAGGCAGGTTGACCAATCCCTTCACGTCCACCCGGGATATCATGTCCAAGTCTGGTTCTTGGAAAACTCCCACTCGAATGATGTCGTTGGTTGCAATGCGATAAACGATAGCCTTGGCGGGATCGGCCTGTGGTTGATTATTGGGAATCTGCGCAGGCAGGGTGGCGGCGGGCAACGCCGCCAATAGAGAAAGAGCGATCGAGCGTAGGATCAAGTGGCGGTTGCGGCGTGGCATGACTTAAAATCGGGTAGATGCGGAGACGGTGATCGAGTTCCGTTCAAAATTCGAAAAACGGAAGTTGGACCAGTTATATAAGTAACTGTAACCGGCGTTAAGCGTTAGAAGCTCACGAAGTATAGCGTAATTCACGCCAACATCGAAAGTCACGAACTCATCAATGCGCCCCCCACCGGCACGCCCAAGAAACCGGTTGATGCCGTAGGATCCGCCCACGCTGAGGGAGACTTTGGAATTTACCGCATGCTGGGCATGTAGCATGATGCTGGTGGCGTCCACCGTGGCATTGGTGGAGGTCGTGGTGAAGTCCTTGGACAGGTTTAGACCTATCTTGGTCTTTTTGGAAAGATTCCAACTGACCCCACTGGTCACGGTGAGTGAGTTATGGGACTCGTCGATGGAGTTGTTCGGGACGCGGATTTGATAACCAATGCGGAACGTGCCCGACAGCTTGGGCAGCACCTTGCCGGAGACCCCGACCGTGAACGCATGATCGAAGAAACTGTTTCTGGCCGAGGTTTCACCGTAGCGGATACGATAGCCCGCGATAAGATCGCGCTCGGTGTTATAGACGTAAAACAGGTCTAGGTTGGCGGAGTAGGTGGCGAGGTCCACCAACATGCTGTTGTCCTTGAAATCGCGAAGCGAATATCCCACGCCACCGGAAAGTGAGTAACGTTCGATGACGGGATATTTAAGATTCAGCCCCGTTTCATAAATCCAGGATTCGCTGCGTAGGTTGGCCGCGCTATCCGCCCGACTCTGTCGGGCGGCGCTGAGTAGCAGAGAACCGGTGGTCCGGCCCGATTGTTTGGTAAATTCTAGACTGAACCGGGGATTTTGAAAATTTTCCTCAGCGTTCTCTACGAAACTGGATACGTCGAGATTCACACTGCCGTTGACGCCGATGAGGCCGGCCCGGCGAATAACCTCCACGCCCACCGACGCTGAATAAATCCCGTCACTCGCACCATCCCGGATGGAATAGATATTTGAATCCCAAGTATAGGTTACGTTTGCGTTGACGAAGAGCTGGTTTTTCCGGTCGTCAATGCTGACCAAGGCGGAGGCCTCCTGAGAGAGCAGTAGGCCCGCCATAATCGAGGCTATGATACGACAGGTCAGAGTAGGACGATGCATTGGCCAGTGGTGTCGTTACTGGCCCCGTGATGGCAGTCTAGCCGCGCTCACAGTCAGTGAAACATCAGGGTCCTTTGGCGTGGTTTCCACCGCCACAATTTCGTCGGGTGAGTCGTCTGCTTTGTCAAATGCGGTGGCCCCTGCCTGTTGTTGGTTGTTGTCATTCTGCACCACATCGAAATAGACCTGCTTTCGCGCCATGCACGCGATTGCTACCATGTCATCCAACGCAGCCATGTGTGCCTGAGGAATGGGACGGATGACCGCCGGGCCGCCCGAAGCCGGAACAAACATTTGCTGGCCGGATTCAATGGTCTGCCCGCCCGCATCCAAGCGCCCGTTTTGCATGGTGATATTGCCGTCGAGCAGGGAAATAGTGGTGCCTTCCGAATCAGTTTCGATCACAGCCCTACGGGCATCAATGCGCATGTGTCCTTGGGGGGTGGAGTAGCGCATGCTGCTGCCTGCGACCATTTTGCTAGTGCACAGCGCGATGGTGCCTCGGGGTAGGAAGGCTTGGGTATTCGATATCGAGGGTTCGACCTCCATATCGCGGCGGTTTGGGGTGAAGGGTTCCTGGGCAAACTTTCTAATTTCCAAGCGCGTATCCTCCGCAAAATACATCCCCGTGCCATTTGAGAGTACGAGGGAGTTGTTTGAGTCTATCTTGGTCTCAATGACAGTGCCTTGCGCGGAATAGACTGAGCGCTTGGTCAGTGGGTCGATCGTCTCCCCTGTGTCGATCTGCGCAAATCCATTCACGTCGGCCACATACAGTTTGCTCGTGGGATTTTTCTTGCGACCTTGGGCTTCTGCTTGGGCACTGAAACTGAATAGGCAAAGTCCAATGATCAACCAATGGCTACAGTGGATTTTGGAGGCATTCATGACGCGTTACGGATGTTATAGTGGTTCTAGGCTGGAACTCCGCCTACTTCGATAGGGTATAAACCCTAAATCGCAAGCCTATTTGCTGGGGAAATCAGACGGCGACAATGTTTAGGATTTTGCCGGGCACGAATATGACGCGGCGAATGGTTTTCCCTTCGAGTTGGGCCGCGACTTTGGGGTTTTTGAGGGCCTCGTTCAAGGCGTCTTGCTCGGAGATCGTCTTGGGCAGCAATTGATCGCCGCGATGCTTGCCGTTGACCTGGAACACGAGTTTGCATTCGTCGGTTTGCAGCCATTTCGCGTCAAACTGCGGCCACGGCGCCGAGCCAATGGAGCCGGACTGCCCCAAGCGCGCCCAGAGCTCTGCGCAGAAGTGCGGGGCAAACGGAGCCAGCACTTGCAGGAATTTCAGCATGCTTTGGCGGCTGATGGTCACGGCTTTCTGAAAAGCGTTGGCGCAGATCATCATCTGCGAAACGGCGGTGTTGTAGCGCAGGTTGGCGATGTCGTCGCCGACTTTGCGGATGGTTTCATTCAAGACTTTGAGCACCTCGTCGCTGTCGGCTGAGTCCGCCTTGAGCTTGGCATTGGGCCGTCCCTCGGAGTCCAGGCATTCGCGCCAGATTTTTTGCAGGAAACGGTGCACGCCTTCGATGCCGCGGGGGTTCCACGGTTTCATCGCATCGAGCGGACCGAGGAACATCAAATACAGGCGCAGCGTGTCCGCACCGTATTGGTGAATGACTTCGTCGGGGTTGGCCACGTTGCCGCGGCTCTTGGACATCTTTTCACCGTCTTCGCCGAGGATGATGCCTTGATGGAAAAGTTTGGTGAACGGTTCATCGGTGGGTGCCACACCCAGATCGAAAAGCACCTTGTGCCAGAAACGCGCGTAGAGCAGGTGCAACACGGCGTGTTCCGCGCCGCCGACGTAGATGTCCGGCGTGCCCCAGTAGTTCAGCGCCTCCGGCGAGGCGGGGGCGGCGGAGTTTCGCGGATCGGTAAATCGCAGGTAATACCAGCATGAACCGGCCCATTGCGGCATGGTGTTGGTCTCGCGGCGCGCGCGAATCCAGTTTGCGGCGGGTTGTGCCTGCGTGGCGGGAATGGCTTCACCGGTCGCCGGGTTGTGCCAGATTTCCAGCCAGTCAGTCATTGCTGCTAGTGGGCTTTCGCCGGTGCCGGTGGGCTCGTAACTTTTCACCTCCGGCAATCGCAGCGGCAGAGCCGCCGCGGGCAGGGGCAGGGCGTAGCGTATCACGCCGTCGATTACGGCGGTCACCGGATCGGCGGGAACAGGCAGCGTGTGGTTGGCCGTGGCGGAAACGTAATCCGCCTTGCCCACCCAAACGATCGGAAACGGTTCGCCCCAGTAGCGTTGGCGCGAGAACAGCCAATCGCGCAGCTTGAACTGCACGGTGCTGCGCCCGCGGCCCTCGGAATTGAAGCGGGCATCGAGTTTTTCCTTGGCTGCGGCCGGGCTGAGCCCGTCGCATTCACCTGAGTTGATCAGGCGCACGTCGCCGCCCTTGTCGCAGAACGGCAGTTCGACCGCCGTGCCGTCGGCGGGTGCAATGACTTGCGGAATCGGCAAGGAGAATTTTTCGGCAAACTCGAAATCGCGCTCATCGTGCGCCGGCACGGCCATGATCGCGCCGGTGCCGTAGCTCGCGAGCACGTAGTCGGCGATCCAGATGGGCACGTGCTGGCCATTGGCGGGATTGACCGCGTAAGAACCGGTGAACACGCCGGTTTTGTCCTTGGCGAGCTCGGTGCGTTCGAGGTCGCTCTTCGATGCGGCGGCCTTGGCGTAGGCGACGACGGCGGCGCGTTGGTCGGGCGTCGTCAATATGTCCGCGAGCGCGTGTTCCGGCGCGATGACCATGTAAGTCGCGCCGTAAATCGTATCCACCCGCGTCGTAAAAATGCGCAGGCGTTCATCAGGCAGGCCGACGATGTCGAATTCGACTTCGCTGCCCTCGCTGCGGCCGATCCACGCGGCTTGCATGCGTTTGGTGGAATCGGGCCAGTCGAGATCCTTCAAACCATCGAGCAGGCGATCGGCGTAAGCGGTGATACGCAGCACCCATTGGCGCAACGGCCGGCGTTCGACAGGATGGCTGCCGACCTCGGATTTGCCGTCGATGACCTCTTCATTCGCTAGAACCGTGCCGAGTGCCGGACACCACCACACGGGCTTGTCTTCGACGTAGGCGAGGCCGCGTTGGAAAAGCTGCAGCCAGATCCATTGGGTCCAACGAAAATACTCCGGATCGGTGGTGTTGATCTCGCGGCTGAAATCATACGAGACGCCGATCTGCTTTAACTGGCGCGTAAAGGTCGCGACGTTTTCCTTGGTGACATCGACCGGATGGCGGCCGGTTTTGACCGCGTAGTTTTCCGTGGGCAGGCCGAACGCGTCCCAGCCGATCGGGTAGAGCACGTTGAAGCCCTGCGCGCGCTTGAACCGCGCCATGATGTCGGTGATGGCATAGTTTTCGCAGTGCCCGAGGTGCAAACCCGCGCCCGAAGGGTAGGGAAACATGTCCAAGGCGTAATACTTTGGGCGCGCCGAAATCTGCTCCGCGCGAAAACTGTGGTTTTCCGCCCAGAAGGTTTGCCACTTCG
>JADLBI010000334.1 GCA_020847775.1 Opitutaceae bacterium | reverse complement strand
TTTGGTGATGCAGCCTGCGACTGAGCCGCGCGACGGAGCGCACGGCCCACCACCCGAGACCATCATTTTCGGTTGCACAGAGGCCGGGCTGCGCACGGCAATCAACGTGGACAATCCGCGGTGGTTGGTCTCGGCTGGGGCCATGAACTGGTGCCGCTGCATTTCAGTGTTCGGCTTGGGGGTGATGTTATGGGGAAGCGGCGTTGATCGCTCCGGGGCTGCGGAGACGGCGGCGGTGCCCGGACGGCTGACTGTTGAGGTGGACGGGGTGATCTGCGAATTTTCCCCCGGCCGCGAAGATTTGGCCCAAGCCCTGGCCGGGCGTTTTGCGGCGCGCAATCGTGAAGCGACCGCGCTGGTCGATGCACTGCCGTCGTCCACGGAAGCGACCGATCCATTGAGCCCGGCTGATCTGCGCGCGCATCGGGCGGAATACCTGGCGGCGATTTGCGCCCAGCTTGCGCTGCCCGCACCCACCGCATGGCAAGAGGAATGCTACGATGCCTTTCTAAATCACTACGAGCGCAGTATCCTTCTGCGCGGTCACATCCGAAGTTCCTCGGCCCGACTACTGGCTAAGATTGACCGGATCACGCTGTGGGATCGGCCCGAACTGGTGCAGCGTTTGGAGTCCGGGGAGTCTGTGCAGGGGTTTACTTATGATCCGGTCACCAAGCAGGGCCGCGTCAAATTTGCTTTCCCCCGAGTGAAACTCGAAGATGAGCGTCTCGAAAAACTAAACGAAGAACGGCAGGCGTTGCAGCGCGAGTATTCGTTTCGGATCACGCCCCACGCTGACGGTGGTTCCCATTATCGGGCATCAGCCAGTTCGCGTCGGCGGTCGGAGTCCGTTGACGCTGATGTGGAATCGGACTGGGAGGCAAAGACGAAACATGCGGTGAAGGCTTATCCGGTGATTATCCCGGCTGAGCAGGTCGAGAGTCCCGAAGCGGACTTGGCCAATCTGCTATGGGAGCGCGACGGTTTGCACACGGTGAAAGCGTTTGAGGATTTTCTAAAATCTTTTGTGAGTGGCGGGTCAGCCGTCGATCTCAACATCGCGTTCTTGGTCTTTCATGAGACCACCGAAGTGGGAGTCGTGGAACATTACTATCACGGCAAGGACCGGCGCTGGTTTTGCGACGGCGTGGCCAACTATGTGCCGTGGCGCATCGTGCGGGATCGGCATGGAGTGGAACTCGCCAACAAGACTTACAATCTTTCGGATCAACTGGCCAAATATCGGGATGTGGCCGACCGGGTGGATTTGCGCGCATGGCCGGCCGGCGAGCACCAAGAGAAAGATGGCAGTGAAAGCCGGATGAATTCCGCAAATTATGTTTTCGCGACGCGGGTCATAGCTCTCATGCACGAGCGGCAGGGCGACCAGACGCTGCCCCGGTTGTTCAAAGAGATAGGCCGGACGAAGCCACAGAAAGTCACTTTCAAGACCTTGGAAAAGGCATGGAAGAAAATCTCCGGCGAGCGTCTCCGCGCGCTAATTGACGAGGCGACCAGATTGCGGCCGATTTCCGATTCGGCGAAGTAACGCAGGGTGAGAGCCCTTGGGGTTCTATGGCATGGGTCAAGGGCGGCTAAGGATAACCGCCCTTGCCATTGTTTGTATCACAAGGCCGGAGCCTTGAGTGTGAGCGGCAGCACCACGGCTTGTGGCACCGCGGTGCCGTCTTTCATCATCGGCGTGAAGCGCCACTGGTTGACCGCGGCGACGACGGATTTCTCGAGATAACCCGCGTGAGGCGAAAGGATACGGACGTCGCTCGGACACCCGGTTTCATCGAGCATCATGGCCACGCGGATGGTGGTGTTGGCGTAGTGGCGCGGCACGTCGTTGGGCGCGACCACGAACACCGGTTTTGGCAAGGTGGATTTGGTTTCGAAGGCGACGGTGGCGGCGCCGAGACTGGAGATCAGCAGGCAGGACAGGAGGCCGCTGGTGAGGAGGGAGGACATTTTCATCGGAGAGAGCCGCCGGAGCGGCGTTGGATTTATGGTTTGAGTGAACAGCCCTCGTGTTGTGCCAAGGTCGTTAACCAAAACCCAAGACGCGCCTCAAAGTTACAGAAAAGTTCCTTCAAAAAATTGTAGCAGGGTGGGGCCTCCGAAACTCGACAATTCGTTTGCGTAACGAGATTCGAGGCGGGGATCGTGATCCCCGCCCCACAATTTCAAACCGTCGGATACCGCGGCTGCTCCAACGCGGTGACGCGTGCAAAAATACGCTCGCTCGCGACTTGGTAGCGGTCTTTGCCCGCGGCGGGGTCGTCGAACGCGCTCGGTGAAATCGGGCGTCCGAACACCACGGTCACAGGCGTGCCGAGCCGGAGCGAGCGGCCTTTGCCGAATGCTTCGTAGGATCCGAAAATGCGCGCGGGCACGACCGGCACTTGCGCGCGGCAAGCGATCAAGCCCACGCCGGCCTTGGGCGTTTGCGGGTGGCCGTCCGGCGTGCGCGTGCCTTCGGGAAAAAGAATCAGCCCCTTGTCCTCCTTGAGCGCTTTGAGCACACGCTTGATCGCGCTGACATCCTGCCCGCCGTCGCGATCCACGGGAATCGTGCCGACGGCATCGAGCCACCACGACGCGAAACCGCCCACCCAAAGTGTCTTGCGGGCGAAATAGGCGATCTGCCGTGAGACTTGACCGCCGATAAATGGTGGATCGAGAAAACTCGCGTGATTCGCGGCGATGAGAAATGAGCCCTTGGTCGGAATGTATTCCAAGCCCACTACGTCACCGCGGAAAAACATCCCGTAAACCACCGTGGAGAGGTAATGAAAAAAGCCGTAAACCGGCTGCATCTCAACTTGGCGGAAACCGTGGCTCATGCGGGCGGAAGTTTGACGGCGATGAGGTCGGCCATGTGCCCGACCACTTGCTCTAGGGTCAGGTGCGTGCTGTCGATGTCGATGGCGCCTTCGGGACAGGTGAGCGGCGAGGTCTTGCGCGAGGAATCGAGCCGGTCGCGCTCCGCGATCGAGTCTTGCCGCCCTTCGGCCGAGCGGCGTTTGGCGCGTTCGGCCGGATCGGCATGAAGGAAAAAGCGAAAGTCGGCCGCGGGAAAAATCACGGAGCCGATGTCGCGACCTTCCATCACGAGCCCGCGGAAGTGGTGTGCGCGCGCGACGTCGACTTGATTGCGTTGATACGCGAGCAGGGTATGGCGCACGACGGGGACTGCGGAATAGTGCGAGACATGAGCGTTGACCTCGCCACTGCGGATTTCATCGCCGGCGGGCCGGCCATCCACGAGCATGCGCGCGGAGCGGCCTTCGACATGGGTGGAAAGTTGCAAAGTCGGCAGGACGGCCTGCAAGGTCGCGAGTTCGCCGGGCGGCACCATGCGCGCGAGCAGCTCGGCGGTCAGGTGCCGATAAAACGAGCCCGTGTCCACATGCAACAGATTGAATCGTTCGGCGAGGATCTTCGCGGACGAGGATTTGCCGGAGGCGGCGCCACCGTCGATGGCAACGATGATAAAAGGCGATGCGGACATCAGGCGCGCAGGGAGGCTTGGCGGAGGTTTTCGAGCACGTCGAAGAAATGCGGAAAGGTCTTGGCGCAGCAAGCCGGGTCTTTGATTGAGAGCCACGACTGGCCGTCGCCGCGCAAATCGTGGCAGCCGAGGATGCCAAAACTCATGGCGAAACGATGGTCGTGGTAAGTCTCGATGATCTGCCCGGGCCGGAGCGGGCGAGGGTGGATTTCGAGCGAGTCCTCGGTCTCGATGACGTGTTGCCCGAGCTTCGTGAGTTCGCGCGCCATGCCGGCCACGCGATCCGTCTCCTGTTTGCGCGTGTGCGCGATGCCGGTGATTTTTGTCCGCCCTTCGAGCAGCGGCGCTATCGCGGCGAGGGTGAGAAAGGTGTCGGAGAATTCGCGGAAATCCCGTGTGATCGCGCGACGCGCGCCGGTGGCGGCGAATGAGGGCGTGTGGGACGACAGGCCGACGGTGCGCAGCACGTCGAGGAAGCGGGTGTCGCCCTGTAAATCGCCGCAGTAGTTGGGCAGTGTGATCGCGCCGCGGGTTACCAGCGGCAGAGCGAGAAAATAACTGCCCGCCGAGGCATCGCCTTCGATGGTGTAGGCCGCGGGTTTGGTGGCGAACTGCGCGATGACGCGCCGTGTCATCTCGACGAACGGTTTGGAGCCGGCCTCGTTTTTGAGCCGCACCTCGAGCGGTTGTTGGGCGTGAGGCGCGATCATCAGCAGCGCGGAGAGCATCTGGCTGCTTTCGGAGGGATCGATTTCCATGATGCCGCCGGGCAGCCCCTGCGTGCGCAACGTGAAAGGGAAACTGCGCGTGTTGGCCTTGGCGCCTTGCGATTCGAGGGCATCCAGCAACGCGCCGATGGGGCGCGCGCGCATCGCTTCGTCGCCGTCGAAATGGTAAACGCCGTCCGGGCGCAAGCAGACAAATGCGGTGAGAAAACGCGCGGCCGTGCCGGCGTTACCCACATCGATGGAGGCTTCGCGTCGGGGGATCACTCCGCCTTTGCCTTCGATGCGGATGGTCAGTGCCTTCTCGTCAGTTTCGACGGTGAAACCGAGTTCGCGCAAAGCTGCGACCATGATGCGTGTGTCGCGCGAGAAGAGCGCGCCGCGCAAAATGACCGGGTGATCCGCCAGCGCGCCGAGGATGAGCGCGCGGTTGGTGATGCTCTTCGACCCTGGCAGCGTGGCCGTCCCGGCACAGGGCCGGGTGAATGGCAGGATCGGCAATGGGTCGCGGAGGGACATTAACACGACAGCGTCGCGAAGAGCTCCCGGCGCGCCAAGCTGTTTTTCGGGCGGGCTCAGTCCGAGTTACGGCCGAAAGTCGCGGCGGTAAGCCTGGCCGCGTTCGAGGCGGGCAGTGATTTCGGGGAAATCGCGATTGGCGAGTGCGGCTTGGAAGGACTGTAGTTCGTCTTGGAATTCGCGGAGGGCGCAGAGCACTTCGTCGCGGTTTTGTTCGAGAATGGTGCGCCAGAGTAGCGGGTCGCTGGCGGCGATGCGGGTAGTGTCACGCAGGCCGCCGCCGGCATAGTTGCGCCAAGCGTGATCCTTGTGGTTCAAAAACGCGCAGAGCGAGGAGGCGATGACTTGTGGCAGATGGCTGATGTGCGCAACAATCTCGTCGTGCCGGTCGGGAGCGACGGTGACGGCTTCGCTGCCGAGATCGCGCCAGAAGCGGACGACCGTTTCGAGCGCTGCCACGTCGGTGTCGGGCAGCGGCGTGACGAAGCAGGTGCGCTTCTCAAACAGATCGGCGCGGCTGTATTCCCAGCCGGTTTTTTCGGAACCGGCCATAGGATGCGAACCGATGAAATGCGCGCGACCCCGCAGGGCGGCGTGACCGAACCGACAAATCTCGCCTTTGACGCTGCCGACATCGGCAACGATGGCCCCGGGGCTTAAATGCGGCGCGATCTCCTTGGCGAGCGGAACGATGTGGGTGACCGGCGCGGCGATGATGACCAGATTGGCGCCCGCGACGGCATCGGCGAGGGCGGCTGGCGCATCGTCGCACCATGGTTGCGCGGCGATTTGCAAGCGCACCTCGGGTCGCCGTGCCCAGATGGCGATGTGGCGGGCGAGGGCGCGTTCGCGGGCCGCGCGGGCGACGGAGGCACCGAGCAGGCCAGGGGCGATGAGGGTCAACCGTTCGAGCATGGTTCTTTGGAAGAGTGAAACGGCGCGGGTGTCGAGTCCCGAGCGAGGGAGGGAACGCGTTGCATTTTGCATTTGGGCTGAAATCGTTACGCCATGCCATTTGCAGAACGCCGCATCATCTGGGGATTGAGCGTGCGGGCGTGGGTGGGCGTGGCGGCCACCTTGGGTGGGGTCGTCTGGTTGGTCTGGTTTCTGCTTGGGCTGGGGCCGCAAAAAGTCGGGGAGCCGTTCGTGACGGTAGAGATGAATGGCGCGCAGTGGCGCGTCGCGCACGAGATCGACGAAATCGAGCGACGTTATCGCGAGGTTGGGGCGGAGGCCGCGGAAGACTTGGAGCGACAATTGGCGCACGCGATCGATCTGCAGGAGCAGCTGATCAAAGCCGGCGCAGGTGTGGGTAGCGAACAAGCATTACGACTCGAACGATTGACCGCGGCGCGTGATACGTTGCGGGCGCGGATGCTGTGGCCGCGTGTGACGGAGCTGGAGGGAGAATTAAAGGTCACGGTTGAGCCAGCCGCACGCGAGTTGCAAGTGGCGGAATTGCTGGCGCTGCGGCGCGGCATTAACCGCAGTCAGGCCGAGGCGCGCTACAAGGATCTGGCGCGGGAGACACAGCTTGAGCGTGACTATGAATCGCAGCGGGCAGGCCCTCTGCGCGAGCAGGCCGACGCGGAACATCGGCTGGCGCAAAAGGCCGCCACGGCTGAGCAGTGGGCCGAGGCGTTGGCGCATTACACCAGGGCGCGTGAGCTGATGGACGAGGTGAATCAAAATTTTGCGCGCACCAAATACGCCGATCTCGCCCTGCGTGCGCGACTATTCGCCGAGGAGACCTCGTTGCTCGGTGCGGCGGAAGCCGCCGAGGTAGCGGTGTGGTCAAAGGGCGCGTTGGAGGCGGAGGCGGACCGGCCCGAGGTGGCTGCGGAATACTGGCAGCGCGCCGCCGATTTGCAGGAACGACTAAACCAACGTTGGCCGAAGAGCCGATTTTTCTCCACGAGCCAGTTGCGGAGAATCCTGGAGTCGAAACAGGCGTTGCTGGCGAAGGGAGTGCTCGCCCGAATCCAGTCTGCCGATATCGAGGTCACGCGCGCCTTGGCCGCGCGGCGAATTGTGGCCGCCCGTTCACGCATCGACGAAGTGTTGGCGCGTTTGCAATCACCAGAAGTGAGGTCCGGCGCAGCCCCGGGCGAGAGCGCAGGGCTGGAGCGAAAATATCGCTTGCTCGAATCGTTGGGCGACACCTTGCGGGAGGTGCAGGATGAAGCTTATGCGCAGTTCGCGCCACTGCCGGGCTGGAGCGGAGTTCTGCTCATGCGGGGCGAGGTCACGCAAGATTTCTACGTCAAAATCATGAAGTTCAATCCCAGCCGGGAGCCCGGGGAAAGGCGCGCGGTGGATTCGGTGACATGGAGTGAAGCGGCGGAGTTTTGCAAACGGCTGGGCTGGGTGCTCGGGCACAGGGCGCGGTTGCCCACCGCGGACGAGTATCAGGCGGCGCTCCAAAGTCCGGG
Organism: Opitutaceae bacterium; assembly: GCA_020847775.1. Lineage (GTDB taxonomy): Bacteria > Verrucomicrobiota > Verrucomicrobiia > Opitutales > Opitutaceae > Cephaloticoccus. The sequence continues at coordinate 1,595 of JADLBI010000334.1, read as the reverse complement.
AGATTTTCTAGCACTGCGCGACGGTCGGGCGGAGTGGTTGGATGTATCTGGCGAGACAGCCGAGACGCGGGTGTGGCCAGCGGATGGATCGGATCGGGCGGGGCCGCGCAATCGCGAGTCGCGCGCGCGCGACACCAGTTTTCGGGTGGTGCTCCAAACCGACGGTGACATGGACTGACGCCGCAGGCTCAGGCGCCGCCAAGTTGGAGGATCTTGGTGAATTCCGTCGCGGTGAGTGGCATCACCGAGAGGCGGCTTTGCCGCAACAGGGCGATGGTGGCGAGCGACTTTTCGCCCTTGATGGCGGCGAGTGTCACGGGTTGAGGCAACGGTCGCACGCCCTTGAGCGCGACAGCGACCCAGCCGGGTTCATCCGCGGTAGGGTCGGGGAAAGCGGTCGTGGTGACTTCGGCGATGCCGACGACGGCCTTGGTGGTGACGCTTTCGTAGAAGAACACGGCATCGCCCTTGCGCATGGCGTTGAGGTGGATGCGGGCTTGGTAGTTGCGCACGCCGGTCCAATCGGTGCGCTGGTCGCGCACGAGGTCAGCCCAAGCGTAGGCCTCGGGTTCCGATTTAACCAGCCAGTGTTGCTTTGTCATGAAAGGAGGTGCAGTGGTTGGGGTAGATTATGAGTGACGATCCGACTGAAAAGGAGAAAGCCCGGCGGACGATTGTTCTGCTTTATTCACTGATGGTGGTTTTTATCGCCGGGCCGATCATAATCTATTTCATGGTGCGCTGACTTATGAACAAGACGCTGCTCGGCATTCGGCTAATTTTCATTTTGTTGTGCGCGGCAGGTGGCTGGTTGGTGTGCTACGCGGTCCCGGACTGGGACGATTTCCGGATCATCGGCGTGTTTGTGGGCTTTTCCATCGGCGTCTTGGTGGTGTTGATGGATATCCTGCTGAAGGGGTTTTCATTGCGCGGATTGTCCGCGATTACGTTTGGTTTGGCGATGGGGGCCCTGATCGCCTACCTGATCGGCACCTCGCCATTGTTCGATCAAGCGGATGAACAGAATATCTATCTGGTGCGGCTGGCGCTGTTTTTGATCTGCACCTACCTGTGCGCGGTCATCGCCTTGCGCGGGAAGGATGAGTTCAATCTTGTCATCCCCTATGTGCGGTTCGTGCCGCATGAGGTGGATGTGCCGCTGATCTTGGTGGACACGAGCGTGTTGATCGACGGCCGGATCGTGAAGGTGTGCGAGTCGGGCTTTTTAGGCGGCGCGCTAGTCATCCCGCAGTTTGTTTTGAAGGAACTGCGCGCGATCGCGGATTCTCCGGATGCGCGCAGGAAGGCGCGCGGCCGCCGCGGCCTCGAAGTCATCAACGAACTACGCCGCATCAAGCACCTCGATATCCGCATCCCCGAGAGCGAGGTTTCAAAAAGCGCGGACGTGGAGGCCAAGCTGGTATTTTTGGCCGAATCAATGCGGGCGAAACTGCTGACCACGGATTTCAATCTAGCCAAGATGGCTGAGTTTCACGGGGTGCAGTGGCTTGATCTGAACCAACTGGCGCGTGCCCTGCAGCCGGAATTATTCTTAGGCGAAATCCTGCAGGTGGAGCTGGCCAAGCCGGGCAAGG
>JADLBI010000333.1 GCA_020847775.1 Opitutaceae bacterium | reverse complement strand
GTCGAGCCGGGAGTAAACGCTGGTCCGCTCTTCTGCGCGTTTTTCAAAAGTGCTGCAACCGGCCAACCCGAGCAGGGCGGCGAAAAGGACGAGGCGGAAAATCATGTGGCGAAGCATGGTGGAGAAATGGGTTTTGGCAATCGCTACCCGGACACGCAGAAGCGGCTTGGCGTTCCCGCGCGACTGTCCACACTGTGGGGATGATTTACGCGGGTCTGGTCTCGGTCACTTTTCGCAAGCTCCCGCCTGAGCGCATCGTGGCGTTGGTGCGGCAGGCCGGCCTGCGCGGCATCGAGTGGGGTGGCGACATCCATGTGCCGCACGGTGAGCTGGGTCGCGCCCGTGAGGTGGGCGAGATCACGCGCGAGGCTGGGCTGGAGGTGACGGCCTACGGTAGCTATTACCGCGCGGCGCGCAGCGAGGATGAAGGACTGCCCTTCCAACAAGTGCTGGCCACGGCGCTCGAATTGGGCGCGCCGGTTGTCCGGGTCTGGGCGGGCACGGTCGGTTCCGCGATGGCCGACGAGGAGGCGCGCTGGCGGGTGGCCGCGGACTTGCGTCGCATCGCCGGGCTGGCGGCCAAGGCGGGAGTGCGCGTTGCCACGGAATTTCACGGCGGCACGCTGACGGATACCAACGAATCCACCAACCAACTGCTCCTCGAGGCGGACCACCCGAATCTTTTCACGTATTGGCAGCCACTGACCGGCATGACGGATGAAATCTGTTTGCAAGCGTTGGGGCAACTAGCGCCACGGCTGTCGCACCTGCATGTGTTTCATTGGCGCACGCCGCAGGAGCGGCTCGCGCTGGCCGAAGGCGCGGCCCGGTGGAAAAAATTTCTCGCCGCCGCGCGCCGGGCCCCGGGCGACCGCGGGGCAATGCTGGAATTCGTGCCAGACGACGAGCCGGAAAATTTTCTGCGCGACGCCGCGACATTGCTAGCGTGGCTGCGGGAGACGGATTGAGCCAGGCAAGCAAGGCGTGGACTACCACGCAGAACGCAGCCTATTGCTTCGCCGGGGCTGTTCAGCGGCCGGCGGCGAAACGGCGCAGAGGCGGCACCCCGCGTTCGAATTCGCTGTGGATGGCGGCGATATCCTCCAGTGCCACCTTGCCGTTGGGTAGCATCACGCGGGCTTCTAGCGCCTCAAGTTTGCGCACCAGTGTCGCTAGTCCCATGTGGCGGCAACTGCTTTTCAACGAGTGTACGGCCCGGTGTTGCTGTTCGCGGTCCGGCACGGTCATGGCGCGAATGAGTCCGTCGTATTCCTTTAAGAACGAACGCACCAAGTCGCGCGTGTCGTCCACGCCGAGAATTTCAGCGAGTTCGACGAGTGCGGTATTGGGCGGGGTTGAAGGGTCGGACATGTGACCCGGGAGTTAGCGCCAGACCCGACAAGTAATCAACCCTTGTAAGGAACCCATGCCGCGGATTAGGCGTGGCGGGCCAGATCCACTCCGGCGAGTCGGCAGATGTTCCACTCCTTCAACCGGCGCGCGCCGAGCGATTCGTAGAAATCAATCGCGGGTTGGTTCCAATCGAGCACAGCCCATTCCATGCGGCCGCATCCGCGCTCGTTGGCGAGCTTGGCAAGATGCAAGAGGAGGGCCTTGCCGATGCCCCGGCCGCGTTGCTCAGGTCTCACGAACAGATCCTCCAAATAAATCCCAGGCTTGGCCAGAAACGTGGAGAAATTCTGGAAGAAAACGGCGAAGCCCGCCGGTTGGTCATCGACAAACGCCAGCACGCATTCGGCCGCGGGCTTGGGACTGAAGAAGGCCGAGCGCAAACGCGCTTCGGTCGCCTCCACCTCGTCCGCGAGCTGCTCGTAGGCCGCGAGCGCGCGGATGAAATCCATGATCAATTCGAGGTCTGCCGGGGTGGCGGGGCGGATAGTCATGGTCATGATGCTGGCCAGGGTCGGCGGGTTGTCACGCCCCATGCCCACGCGGGTGATGCGGGCCGGATACAAGATTGCAATGCGACGGCAAACCCGGCGTGATGCGCTTTTCACATGTTTAAAAAGCTCATCGCGAAGCTGCGCGGCAAGGTGTCACCTAAGCCCGCCGCGCCCAAGGAATCGCCCCCCGCTCATCAATCCAAATCGGCCAAACCCAGCCATCACCGTTCCGATCGTCCGGCGCGAACCGGCCGTCGCGATGAAGGCCGCCCGAGTGGCGAATCACGTGGGGAGTCGCGAGGTGGCAGATCGCGCGGCGGCGAATCACGTGGAGGTCGGTCGCGCGACGGGCGTCGCGGCGGCCGCGAGGAGCGTCCGGAGCGCAGCGAGCGGGACCGCGATTTCGAGCACCCGCGGCGCGAGCCGATCAAGCCGGCCGTGCCGGTGGACGTGCCGAAGATGGACACGGCGTTTTCCAAACTCGGCCTGTCCGACGCGCTCGCGTTCGCCGTGCAGGAGATGGGTTACACCGAGCCCACGCCGATCCAGGCGCAGGGCATCCCCGTGGTGCTCGCGGGCCGCGACCTCATCGGTTCCGCGCAAACCGGCACGGGCAAGACCGCGGCGTTCGCGCTGCCGATCATCCAGCGGCTCGGCGGGCACGGGCCGTTGCGCTGTCTCGTGCTTGAGCCCACGCGCGAACTCGCGTTGCAGGTGGAGGAGGCCTTTCAAAAATACGCCAAGTTCACCGATCTGCGCGTAACCATCGTTTACGGCGGCGTCGGCTACGGGAAACAGTTGGAGGATTTGAAGCGCGGCGTGGACATTCTCGCGGCGACACCAGGCCGCCTGCTCGACCATCTCGAACAACGCAACTGCTCGCTCCAGGACGTGGACATCCTCGTGCTCGACGAGGTGGACCGCATGCTCGACATGGGCTTTTTGCCGGATGTGAAACGCATCGTGGAACAGACACCGCGCTCGCGCCAGACGCTGTTCTTCACGGCCACACTCCCGCCGGAAATCGCCTCGTTGGCGAGTTGGGCCCTGCGCGATCCGGTGAAGGTGGAGATCGGTCGCCAGCGTTCCCCGGCGGAGACCGTGGCGCACGCGTTTTATCCCGTGGTGGCGACGCAGAAATTCGAACTGCTGCAACTGCTGCTGGAGCAGACCGAGTTCAAGAGCGTCATCGTGTTCACCCGCACGCGCATGGGCGCGGACCGCATCGCGTCGCGGCTCAAGTCCAACGGCCACACCGTCGGCGTGCTGCATTCCGATCGCAGCCAGCGCGAACGCGTCGAGGCGTTGGAAGGTTTCAAGACCGGCAAATTCGAACTGCTCGTCGCGACCGACATCGCGGCGCGCGGTCTCGACATCGCCGGCGTGACGCATGTGGTGAATTACGACGTGCCGGAAAATCCCGAGGACTACGTGCACCGCATCGGCCGCACCGGCCGCGCGCACAACACCGGCGACGCGTTCACGCTTGTCACCGAGGACGACGTGCGCGACGCGCGCAGCATTGAGCGTTACATGGGCGTCGGCGTGGAGCGAAAGAAGATCGACGGGTTCCCGTATATCTATTCCGCGCTTTTCGACGAAAACGCGCAGGCTGCCCCGGCCAAGCCCGCGAGCCGCCTGCATCGCGGCATGCGGCGCTGAAGCGCGAGGTGTTGTTGCCTGTTACCCTGCCCATTATGCCCATCAAAATCGCTTTTATTGGCGCCGGTTCGATCGGCTTCACCCGCCGACTGGTCGCCGACCTGCTGACCGTGCCGGAATTCGCGAACGTGGAGTTCGCGTTCACCGACATCAACGCCCGCAATCTCAACATGGTCGCCGAGATTTGCCGGCGCGACATCGCGGCCAACGGCCTGCAGACGCGAATCAGGGCCACGACTAACCGCCGCGCCGCGCTTCAGGGCGCGAACTACGTGTTTTGCGTCGTGCGCATCGGCGGGATCGAGGCGTTCCAGCACGACATCGACATCCCCCTGCGCTACGGCGTGGACCAGTGCGTGGGCGACACACTTTGCGCGGGCGGCATCATGTATGCGCAGCGCGGCATCGCGGCGATTTTGAGTTTCTGCAAAGACATCCGCGAAGTGGCGGCGCCGGACTGCCTGCTGCTCAACTACGCGAACCCGATGGCGATGATGACCTGGGCCGCGAACAAATACGGTGGCGTGCGCTGCGTGGGGCTCTGCCACGGCGTGCAGCACGGGCACTGGCAGATTGCGCAAGTGCTCGGCCTTGAGCAGAAGGACGTGGACATCATCTGTGCGGGCATCAACCACCAGACTTGGTATGTGTCGGTCTCCACGGGCGGGCGCGATCTCACGGGCAAACTGCTGGCGGCGTTTGAAAAGCACCCGGAGTTTTCAAAGACGGAGAAGGTGCGCATCGATATGCTGCGCCGTTTCGGCTACTACTCGACCGAGTCGAACGGGCACCTGAGCGAATACGTGCCGTGGTATCGCAAGCGCCCCGACGAGATCAAAAAGTGGATCGATCTCGGTTCGTGGATCAACGGCGAGACGGGAGGTTATCTGCGCGTCGTGACCGAGGGGCGCAACTGGTTCCGCGAGGAGTTTGGCCGCGGCAAGCGGCCCGAGCCGATGAAATACACGCCGGAAAATCGCAGCTCCGAGCACGGCAGTTACATTCTCGAAGGCATGGAGACCGGCCGGATTTACCGCGGGCACTTCAACCTCGTGAACCGCGCCACGATCACGAACCTGCCGCCCGACGCGATTGTCGAGGCGCCGGGCTACGTGGATCGCCACGGCTTCAACACGCCGAGCGTCGGCGATCTGCCGCTGGGTTGCGCGGCGGTGTGCAACGCGAGCATTTCGGTGCAGCGCCTCGGCGTTGAGGCGGCGGTGCATGGCGACGACACACTGCTGCGGCAAGCGATGCTCATGGATCCGCTGGTCGGCGCGGTGTGCAATCCGCCAGAAGTCTGGCAGATGGTGGATGATTTCCTGGTCGCGCAGGCCGAGTGGCTGCCGCAATACCGCCGGGCGATCAAGGCCGCGAAAGAACGCGTCGCCAAGGGACCGCGGCTCAAGACGAAGAATTACCAAGGCGCGGCGCGTTTGAAGACGCGTTCGATGGCCGAGCTGCGGCGGGTGGAGAAAAAGAATCCGCGCGCGGGGCATTGAGCGTGAGGTGCCGCGTGAATCGCGGTTGCCAGTGCCGGAGGGTTCCGGTGGGGTGTCGGGTTTATGCAACTCGACATTCCTGCCGGGGACTTTGCCGGTTACATCTTCGATCTGGATGGCACACTGGTGGACACGATGCCATTGCACTACGCGGCTTGGCGCGACACTTTGCGGGAGTTTGGCTTGGGCCGTGACTTGAGCGAGGAGTTGTTCTATTCGCTCGGCGGGGTGCCGGCGACGCAGGTGGCGGAATTAATTAACCAGTATTATGGCACGCGGTTTGATCCGATGGCGGTGCGGACGGCGAAGGAAGTGAGGTGTGCGGCGTTGCTACCCGGTGCGCCGTTGATCGAGCCAGTGGTCGCATTTGCGCGCCGGGTGGCGGCGGCGCATCAGGTCGGTGTGGCTTCGGGCGGGCCGCACGAGGTGGTGAGGGCGACGCTGGCATTTTGCGGGCTGGATCACTTGTTCCCCGTGGTGGTCGGCGCGGATGACGTGCGGCACGGCAAACCGGCACCAGACACGTTTTTGCTCGCGGCGGAAAAAATGGGCGTGCCGGCGGAGCAGTGCCTCGTGTTTGAGGATGCGGAACTGGGTATCCAAGCTGCGGCGGCGGCGGGCATGAAATGGGTGCGGGTGCCACGGTTGAACGGAGCATGATCCAAAAGGGTTTTGCGGTGCGGCTGGTTTCTGTTCTGTTGCGGACATGAGTTCGATCGAGGCCCTCGCCAAACCTGAAGTGCGCACGCAGCCGGTTTACGAACCGGGCAAACCAATCGAGGATGTCGCGCGCGAACTCGGGCTCGACCCCGATGGCATCATCAAGCTGGCGTCGAATGAGAATCCGCTCGGGCCTTCGCCGCTGGCCTTGGCGGCCGCGCAGCGCGCCTTGACCGAAGTGGAGCTGTATCCCGACGGCGGGTGTTTCAGCCTGCGGGCCAGGCTGGCGAAGACGTGGGCGCTGTCGCCGGAGCAATTCATCATCGGCAACGGCTCGAACGAAATCATCGAGTTGCTGGGCCATGCGTTTTTACGTCCGGGTGACGAGGTCGTGATGGGCAACCCGGCCTTCGTCGTTTACAAGCTGGTGGCGCTGCTCTTCGGCGCGAAGCCGGTGGAGGTGCCGTTGGTCAATCACCGCCACGATCTCGCGGCGATGGCGGCGGCCGTTACGCCGCGCACGCGGCTGGTGTTCGTGGCGAGCCCGAATAATCCCACCGGCACGGCTAATACAGGGGACGAGTTGCGGGCGTTCGCACAGGCGATGCCGGAGCACGTCATCACGGTTTTCGACGAGGCGTATGCGGAGTATCTCGGCGCGGCGCCGGATCTGCGGCCGCTGATCGCGGAAGGGCGTCACGTGATCGGCTTGCGCACGTTTTCCAAGATTTATGGGCTGGCCGGATTGCGCGTCGGCTACGGCTATGCGGGCGCGGATCTGGCGGGGCTGCTCAACCGCGTGCGCCAGCCGTTCAACGTCAACGCGGTCGCGCAGGCGGCGGCGGCGGCGGCGCTGGGAGACGATGAGTTTGTGCGGCGCTGCCGGACGGAAAACACTGCGGGCGTGCGCCAGTTGGAGGCGGGTTTGCGGGCGCGCGGGATGGAATTTGTGCCGAGCGTGGCTAACTTCATTTTACTGCGGGTGGGCGCCGGGGCGCGGGTTTTCGCTGATATGCAGCGGCAGGGGCTGATCGTGCGGCCGATGCGGGGTTATGGCATGCCCGAATGGATTCGCGTGACGGTCGGCACGGCGGTCCAGAACGAGCGTTTCCTCACGGTGCTGGACGGATTGCGCCAGTAGTTGTTTACCGCGCCAGGATATTCTGAACCAAGGTGAGCACCTCGGCCCGGCCCGGCAAAAAGAGGCATTGATCAGAGCCGAGCGCGATCCGGGCACGTCGCAACACGTCGGGCGAGGGGCGGCGCATGCCGACCAAGTGGCGCAGGTTGGCCGCCACGGCCGGGAGGTTGTGTTGGTCCAAATCGAGTTCGATCAGGCGGGTGAGGGCGGCTTGGTTGCGGGGGTCGCGTTTGACCGCGTGGGCGAGGATTTCCCGGGCTGGAGCGGCGCGGCCCATCGCGATCAGGCGCTTGGCAATCCCCGACAGGCTTTCGACGCGCAGGTCGGATTCGGTCATCAGGCGCGCCAAGTTGGTGTAGCCAGCGACTGGATCGCCCACGCCGTAAAACGCGATGGATTGGAGGCCGGTGGCGATTTGGCGGTGGCGAGGGTCGAGTTTGGGCTCACCCATAAACTCCTGGCAGCGGGTCAAGGCGGCTGCGTAATCGCCAGCGACCAAGGTGGCTTCAATGACCATGAGCCGGGCCGCCCGGTCGTCCGGCCAAGCGTGAAGGGAGAATTGCGCGGCGACACGCTCAGCTAGGGTGATGTCGCCTTCGGTGGCGGCGTAGTCGGCTAGAGCGAGCAGACCGGATGCGTTGTCGCGAAAGTGAGTGAAGGTTTCGGCGACGACCTTTTGCCGCGCCGCAGGGCCGTCCCTCCGGTCGATGGCCCGCAAGCGGTCGAGATACGCGCGAACGCTGTCGGGGTGGGCCAGTTGGTTGAGCACGGCCCGGCGGCTTAGCTCCTCGTCCCAATTGGTTTTGTGGAGGTAGTCGGCCAACCGGATGTAGATCGCTTCGTCGGCGGGAAATTCGGCGGCCAACTGACGCAACATGATCAAGGCGAGCTCTTGGTAGCCGCTCTCCCACTCGATCTGAGCCATAAGCAGCTGGCCTGATGGGGTGTCGGCCAAGTGATTTTGACGGAGAGTGTTTTCAGCCTGGTCGTAATTGCCGATAAATATGGAGGCTTGGCCGGAGCGTAGGGCGGCCAATTGGTGAATGCCCGGATCGAGCGTCGGGTCGGCCAGCAGCCGGGCGCAGAGGGCCAACACCTTACCGTCCTGGATTTGTGCGGAAAGGAATTCCAGCGTGGCGGTGACGAAATCCCGATCGTTGGCGTGGAAGGCTAGGCCATCGAGCAAGGTGGTTTGCGCTAGGTCGAGTCGCCCGGTATGCGCGTAAATTTCCGCCAAAGCCAGTCGGCCTTCGCGGTGCCGCGGGGCGCGGGCCAGACCAACCCTGAGTTGCTGAAATCCCGGGATGAGCTTGCCTTGGGCCAATAGGTTGAGCCCGACGGCGATGTGATGATTGCCCCGTAACACTTCATAATGCGACCAACGGGAAGGTAGAGCAATGTCCGCGTATGTCACTCCTTCCACATGGCGCACGTGGCGGACGTAAATCCAAGCGGCGACGGTCAAACCCACGTATATAATGAGCAGACCTAGGCCGATAGCGCCGCCCCAAACGACAGTTCGGCGGGCGGGGCGGGGTGCGGGCATCGGAGGGGGAGGGGAGACTGATCCGTGGTCACGGCAAATGGGGATTGCGTGGGTGACAAGGAAATATCATAGAGGGGGCGGAACTGACTGGCGGCCGTTTTGTCCAGTGCATCCTCCCAATCGCGCCACAGTAAAAATTTTGCAATAACCTGATTTTTCAGATTGCCAAGGGGCCGCCTGATTCCAGCATCGACACGTTTTAATCAACCGATTTTGTCTGCACTTGCTTTGATCTAACCTAACGAACCTACCGAGTTATGAAACACCACCTACGTCTCTTGGCTATCTCACTGGCTGCGGCTTCCGCCGCGTATTCGGCCCCGTTTTTGGCCGTTGGCGACGGTGCCGAACTTTTCCTGACCGCGGGGTTGGGAGTGCGGGCCGACGACAACGTTTTCATGGACCCCAACGAGGTTGATGACGTCATTTTTGATATCAGCCCCGGCGTCGAATTGGTGTTTGGCCAAGGCACCCAGACCACCGGCAGCTTCAGCTACACCGAGAGCATTTCCCGTTATTCGGATAACGACAATTTGAACGCGGAGCTCTCTTCCCTGCGCTTTAACAGCAATCATGATGACGGGAAGACCAAGTTTTCGGCTCAGGCCAGTTTTAATCAGCTCAACCAAAATACGGTGGATAACCGCAGCGTCGGTGTTTTGTCCCGCCGCGACGTGACATCGGTTAATCTGGGTGGCGAGACCTCGGTCAGTGGCAAATCCAAGATCGGTGCCCGCGCGGTCTATAACAACGATGACTACAAGCGCGCCGGTTTTAATGACCTGAAGACCTTCGAGATTCCGGTGAACTATTACTACGCGGTCACATCCAAGGTGGACCTCAGCTTGGGTGCCCGCTACCGCACCTCCGAGGTGCAAAACGGCGTGGACTCCAAGGACACCTTCTTCCGCGTCGGTGCTCGCGGCGAATTCAGCCCCAATGTGACAGGCTCGGTTCAAGTCGGTGCCGGTCAACGTGATTTCGACGGTGGCCGCTCCGAAGACATCTTCGACTTGGATGCGGCGCTGAGCGTCGCGCTCTCGCCCAAGAGCACGTTGAACCTGAATGCGTCCAACGACTTCGGCGTGTCGGGCCAAGGGCAGGAACAGAAGAACTTCACCCTGGGCGGCAATATCAGCACCAAGGTTTCCGATGCGTTGTCCTTCCGCGCTGGGCTTACCTACCGCAAGATCGATTACTACAGCCGCGAGGACGACTATGTGGAAGGCAATCTGGGCCTCGATTACATCGTGAACCAGAATGTCAGCATCACCGGCGGATACACCTACCGCAGCAACGACTCGGTGTTGGCTGCTGGCAACTTCACGAACAACGTCTTCAGCTTGGCGGCCAACCTCCGCTACTAATCGTTTGTCCAAGTAGTTTTTCAATCTGGCGGAAGCATGACCAACGGTCGGCTTCCGCCTTTTTATCTCACCATGATTTCTCGGAAGCTGATTTTGATGCTGGCATTGCTCGTTGCGACTGGCGGTTTGTGGGCGGCGAATGGAGACGCCTCCTCCTCAGGCAAGGTCAAGGAAGACTACGTGATCCAAGCTTCGGATTTGATCCGGGTGCAAGTTTTCCAAGAGGATGATCTAACGCGCGATGTGCGGGTGACTCAGGGCAATACAGTCAATTTACCGCTGATCGGGGTGGTTGAGGTCAAGGATCTGACGATCCGGCAGGCCGCGGACAAAATCCGCTCCATGTATTATGATGGAGAGTTTCTGGTAAATCCCCAAGTCAACGTCAGTGTCATTGAATACGCCATCCGCACGGTCAGCGTGCTGGGTGCTGTCAACACTCCCGGGGCGATTCCCTTCCCGCTGGAGGAAGGCATGACTCTGGTTGAAGCGATCACGAAAGCGGGCGGGCACAATCGCTATGCTGATCTGCGCAAGGTCCAACTCTCGCGTCGCGAAACTGACGGCCGGACCGTGTCGCATGTCATCAACGTGAGGGAATTAATGGACGGCACATCGAAAGAGACTTGGCCACTGCGCCGCGACGATGTGGTTTTCGTGCCCGAACGCATTCTTTGATTCCCATGGATTCTGAAGCCAAGCAAACAACGCCCGGTGGGGGCTACGGCTACACGCCCGGTTACGCTGGATATTCCGGCGCCGGTTACGGATACGACGATGGCACCGCCCAAGCGCACCGGACGGTCAAGGACTACATGCTCATTTTGCGTGAGCGCATCTGGTATATCGTGGTGGTGTTCCTGGTCGTGTTCTCCTCAGTGCTGGTTTATACCCTGAGCCGGACCAAGATGTATGAATCCGTGGCCTCGGTGCAGGTGTTTCGCCGCGATCCCACCGTCATGCAAGTGCAGGCGGTGATGGATAACGAGATCCGCTCGGCCGAGGACCTTAACACTCAGGTCAAAATTTTAGAGAGCGCAGCCATCATCAAAAATGTCGCTGATCGTCTAACGGGCGACGACTTGCGCCGGTTCATGGCACCTTACGAGAAAGGCGACGCCAACGACCCTATTCTACCCACCCAAATCATCTTCGATAACCGGAAGGTCGTCCCGCAACGGTTGTCCTTGCTCGTTCAAGTGAGCTACCAGCATCCTGATCCGGTCATCGCCGCGAAGGTCGCCAACCTATTCATCGACGAATACATCACCTACAACGCGCGCATGCGCATTGACGAAGCGATGAAGGCGGTTGAGGACTTGCACGCCCGGGCCGACGATCAGCGCAAGAAGGTCGATGAGCTGTCCACCAAGCTCCAGAACTACCGCGAACGCAACAACATGGTGTCGCTCGACCAGCGCAAGGACATCGTGACAGAGAAACTGAAGGCGCTAAACCTGCACCTGACCGAGGCCTCCCTGCGCCGCCGCGATGCCGAAATCCGCTGGCAGCAGGTGCAGGATCGCCGCAGCAAAGGTCAGGATCTGACCGACCTCACCTTCATCGCCAGCCAGCCGCTGATTGGCACGCTGAAACAGCAATTGTCCGCCCAGAGTATCACTATTTCGCAACTGGCCGAGCGCTACCGCGCCAAGCATCCGAAGATGATCGAGGCGCAACAATCCTTGGCGCAAACACAACGCGACTTGGCCGGCGCGATCGACTCCACGGCCGCCGCGGTCCAGGCCGAATATCAAAACACCCTCAAGAGCGAACAGGAGGCCAAGGAGGCCCTGAAGAGGCAGGAAACCGAATCGTTGGACTTGGACCGTTACGCGGTGGATTACGGCAACCTCGAGCGCGATTTCAAAATCAACGAGCAAATCTTGGAGAGCATTCTCGCCCGCGCGCGAGAGACCTCGATGACCAGCACGATCGAGACGCAAAACGCGCGGATCGTGGACCGGGCCGTGCCCGCCCTCAACCCCAGTTCGCCCAAGGTGCTGCTTAACCTGGCCCTCGGTCTGATTGGCGGCGTCGGTTTGGGTCTAGCCTTCGCGTTCTTCGTGGCCTTCATCGACGACCGGGTGAAGAGCTCGTTCGACATCGAAGGTGTGGTCGGACTGCCGCTGCTGGGCATCATCCCCCAGATCCGTAAAATGGAGATGACCGACAAGGCCCAGATCGTGCTCAACAACGCCGATCGCCAGGTCTCCGAGGCGTTTCTCACCCTGCACTCCAGCCTGCGCCTGCATGACGAGAGCAAGAACGCCAAGTGCATGCTCATCACCAGCACGATTCCCGGCGAGGGCAAATCCTTCACCATCACCAATCTCGCGTTGACCTTTGCCGCGCACGGTGAGAAAGTCGTCCTCGTGGACTGCGATTTGCGCAAGCCCACCATCTACAAGGGCCTCCAGATCGAGAATGGCCACGGCGTCATCGATATTTGCACTGGTGAGCGGACCTTGGACGAGGTGATCCAGCGCAGCGTGCAGCCCAACCTCGACGTCATTGTCGCCGGCGGCCGCGCCAAAAATCCGACTCGGCTACTGAACAGCAAAGCGTTTGAGACCATGGTGGCCGATCTGCGCAAACGCTACGACCGCGTCCTGTTCGACACCCCGCCGCTCGCGGCGGTGAGCGACGCCCTCATCATCTTGCCCTTGGTGGACGGCTCCTTGTTCAACATCTATTTCAACAAGGTGCGCCGCAAGGCGGCCCAGTTCGCCGCCAAGCGCCTGCAGGAGTCCAACGTGCCCTCATTCGGCGCCATTCTAAACGGCCTGAATGTCGCCGTGTCCGGTTACTACTACGCCCAGTATTACGACAAGTCCTACAAGGACTACTACGTGGTTAAGGCTGGCGAGGACGAGCACACGCGCAGCTAACACTCTTGTCGCGCGGCCGAGGCCTCACGCCTTGGCCGCCGCCCGCCGCAGGCGATCATTGATCGCTGCGGCCAAAATTCCGGGCGGTGCGAGCTCGACGTGGATTTGCCGGTAGCCGC
>JADLBI010000332.1 GCA_020847775.1 Opitutaceae bacterium | reverse complement strand
TTCTCGGTGGAGATACGATCAATTTGGCTCCGCGTGATACGTGGACTTTAGATGGTGGTTCGGGGAAATATTATCTGGATGCTTCGATGGATTTGTCGCAGGTGGCCAGTGGCCTGAGCGCGAGTCTCACCTACGGCTTCACCATAGTGGGGCCGGCGTCGCCCCTCATGTTGGTTGGTTACACGGCCAACGATTCGGCCTATGCTAGTGGCGGAGTTTTTTATAAATCGGGCGTGACCAGCTTCGGCGATTTGACCTCGGGTATGTCCTCACTGGGCAAGGATTTCGCCTTCATCGCGGACTCGAGCACGGCCGACTACACGCCGTTCGCGCCAGTGCCCGAGGCCAGCACCATCGCGGTGCTTTTCGCCGGGCTCTTTGTCGGCGGCATGGTGTGCAAACGCTGGCGCGAGCGCCGTCAACCAGCGACCGCGGAGAGCTGATATACGCGGCAATTTAATCCTGAAAACCCGCCTGATTGGAGGCGGGTTTTTTGTTGGTCGCGACTGGGCTACCGTCGCCTGGCCGGTTCCGCCGGGATGGGTTTGATCCGCCGATGCGGCCGCGTGAACGCGCCGAAGGTTTCCGGGCGGCGGTCGTTGAGCATGTCGATCTGCCAGACCCAGTCGCCGGGGCGCGTGAATTGCGTGGCGATTCGCGGCGCGTCGAGATCGATCGTGGTCAGAGCGATGCCGGGGTGGCGGCCCGCGTCGGCGGCGACAGTGCCATCGGGCCGGATGATGCTGCTGCGGCCGATGAGTTTGCCGGGCATCCACGCTTCGTCGGGCGGGCAGCCGTAGCACACGGGCACATGATGCACGCCGTTGTAAATCGCCGGGCCCCGCAGGAGCACGTCCATGAATTCGTCGCCCCAGCCGCTCATGACGTGTGGCCAGAAGATGATTTCCGCGCCGGCCAGCGCGAGGCAACGCGCGCTTTCGGGGAACGAGTTGTCGTGGCAGATTTGGACGCCGACCCGTGCGTTTACGACGTTGAAGACCGGCCATGCATCGCCGGGCACCGTGCCGTAAGCTTCCTCGTTTTCGATCGTGTGCACCTTTTGGTAGCCGCCCGCCACGCGGCCTTTCTCGTCGATCACGATGGCGACGTTGCGCACGACATCGTCCACCAAGGCGAGGATGGGCGCGATGATGGCCATGCGGTGTTTTTTGGCGATGGGGGCGAAACGCCGCACAGTCTCGGCCCAGGCGCTTTTGACGATGCCGGGGGTGTTGGCGCGGGTGAGGGCGAGGCCGAGTGTGTTGAAGGTTTCGCCAATGCAGGCGATGTTCGCGCCGCGGCGGGCGGCGTCATTCAGCGCGGATTCAGCCTGATCAAAGTTGGCGCGTTGGCGGGCGGCGGGGGTGCGGCCGGGTGCGGTCGAGGGCAACTGCACGGCGGCGATAGTGATAGGGCGACTCATGGGAAGGATTGGGTTAGCCACTGATTACACTGCTAGTCACAGATTGAATATCATCAGAGTCCATCAGTGGAATCTGTGGGCAGCACTCATTCCGGTGTATGGTTGCTAATCGGTCGGCAGATTGAGGAGCTCGAGGGTGTGATCGGAGCGGCGGAGTAGGATCTGCGATTCGCCGAGGGCGAGGGAGCGCAGGCCGCCGCCGGGATGGGTGCCGACGAGGTTCAGGTCGGCATCAAGCCGCACGATGTTTGCGCGAGTGGTGGCGAAGATCGTGCCGCCGGTGGTTTGGTGGACGCCGGTCACAGGCGCGCCGACGTGGCGGCGGCGCACGACGCGGCCGTCGGCGAGAGCGACGGCGATCACAAAGCCGTCGGCGCCACCGGTCAGCGCGACGGGCCGTCTATCAACGGTGCCGAGCACGCAGGCGTTGAGGCTCATGCCGCCTTCGATTTTCCATCGCCAGGGTTTGGTTTGGGGCGAAAGCACACCGCAACCGAGTTCGGTGGCGAAGAAGGGCGCGCCGTCTTTCTCGTTGGCTGGTGTGATCCACTCGGCGGCGAGCGAGCGGCCGTTGAGAAAAGGGATCACGCGTTTCAACATGCGGAACATCGGCTGGTTGAAGCCGCCGAGGTGATATGCCTCGCCGCTCGGGCCGTCGCCCGGCACGTGCGGGTAGTATTGGATGCCGTGGTTCCAACCGCAGCGCGCGTAGATGTCGCCGGCATCGGACCGCGGCGCAGGTGCGACGAGGAGGTCGTAAATCCACGGGCCGTCGGCGAAACTGTGGCCGACGATTTCGCCGTCGGGGTTGAGAAACACAAGGATGGCGTAGCCGCCGAGCACGAGCCAGCCGCGGCCCGCCGCGTCGCGCCGCCAGATGGCGGCGCAGTGCGCGGAGTTATACCAGCCTTGCAGGATGTCTTTGCGCGCCCGCATATGTTGGGCCACTTCCCAGCGCGAGCGGGGCGTGCCATCAGTATGGTAGGTTAGAAAATCGCCGCCGAGCAGGCCGACACAAAGCACCGGCGGGCCGGACGCGTCGATGGGCTGCGCGGAGATGTGCGTGATGTTGGTGTGAAATTGGGTGCGCCAGCGTTCGCGTCCGTCGGCGTCGAGCACGATGAGCTCGTGGCGCGCGTTGGTGAAAACGATCTCGGGCCGGCCGTCGCCGTCGAGGTCGGCGGTGATCCAGCGTTCGAGGGCGGGCGTGACGAGTTGGTCGCCGAGCACTTCGAACCGGTGCAGCACAAACGGTCGGCCGTCGCGCGGCGCGGGGATCGTGACTTGGAGGGACTGGATGTTGCCGTCGAGTGTGGCCGTGTGGACTTGTAGGCGATTTTCCGCGTCACGGTAGCGTTTGTAGGGCCGGTCGGGTCCGGGCTGCAGCGCGCGTGTTTCCACGCGGCCGTCGGCGCGGCGGACTTCAACGGTGATGCCGGCGGGCAGTGGGTTAAAGGTGCGCAGTGTGGGATCGTCGATGCAGTCGCCGAGGAGATTGAGCGCGGTGAGCGGACGCGCCTCCGGCAAGGCGAGATCAAGGGTGTATTGCGGCGCGACGGGCCACTGGATCCACGTTTCGCGCGAGTAACCGTCGGGCAGGACTGGATCGAGCAGCTCGTCGGGCGAGCCGTTGATCGGCAGCGGATTCGATGTCAGACGGACGGAGCGCAGGATTTGTGGCACGCGGGTGCCGCTGTCGTAGCGCCAGATGGCGGGCAAGGCTGGCGAATTTTCATCACGCTGGCGGACGACCGGGCCGGTTGTCCCTGCCGCCTCTGCCGCAGCAATAGTGCCGGATGATTCGAGCCAGGAATTCAAATTGGCGGCGATTCGCGCACAAAGGCTGGTCGGCAAAGTCAGCGAGTGTTCGCCGTTGATCTGCACCTTGGTCGTGGTGCCGTCGATGGTGATCGTGGCAGAGATCGAAGTGTCGCTGCGCAAGAGCCACGTGCCTTTGCGGCAATCGAGGGACATGGTTACCGGCTCGTTGCTGTGCAAGCTGAGTTCGGGCAATCGCAGTTCGCGCGTATGCGCGACCGCGATGGAATCGGCCTCGACCCAAACGCTCTCGGCGATCACGACCGCGCCGGGCAGCCAAGGGGTTGACGCGGTGGTCTTAATTCCGCACCAGGCAACCGTCTGGCCGTCCTGCCACACGCACGCGGCGTGCGTGTCGAATTGGTGAAGCCCGATACGCGCGGGATCGGCGACGGGGCGCACTTGGAACAGGTTGGCGAACACGAACTCGTCGCCGGTCTTGAATTCACCGGCGTGGCGTTGACGCAGGCAATACGGCGAACACGCGCCTTGGTCGGTGTCGATTTCGCAGGTCGAGGCGTAATCCGCCCCGGCCGCGAGCGTGAAGCGGTGGCGACCTTGCTCGCTACGCCAATGGCGACCATCGATCGTGGCGTGCGCGGGCGTGCGCCACGTGCAGGTGAGCGAGTAGGGGCCATCGGCCTTGAAGGCGACGTGGTCGAGGCAGACGAAGCGGTTGGTGGCCTTGGACCAGAAGAGGTGGCGCGTCCAGTCCGTGTGATGGCAGTCGTTGAGGCGCGTGACGGTGAGCGCGACGGTGGGAAAGTCGGCGACGGCGACACGCTCGGCGATCGGCGGCATAAGCGTGTCGTTGGCGCCGTCGCTGATGAGCAGGCCGTTCTTGTCGTGATACGAATGGCGCGAGGTGTTTTGCACGAGCCACACGTGGCCGTGCTGGAAGAAGCGCACGATGCAGTTGGCCGCCTGCATGTGGCCCTGCCAGCGGAAACCGCCCTGATAGCCTTGGATAAGGAGGTAGGCGTCGGCGCGCGACCAGCCGCCGCGCAGCACGAGTTTATCGAAGCCCAGCGCCTGCGGCAGCGTGTTGAGGCCGACGCTTTCTGGTAGTTCCCACGTTTCTGGCGCGTTGATCATGTGGCCGCGCGGCTCGATATGCACGGGCGGGTGATTGCTGATGCGGAATTGGTGGTCGGTGACGGGCAGGCAGAGGACGCCGCGATGCGCGGGTGGAGCGACAGGGCGGAGCTCGGGGCTGGTGTCGTATTTTTGCAGGAACACCGGCGCGTAGCGCAGGAAGGTGTAGCGTTGCGAGATATCCAGATTCGGCAGCGTTTGCAGAATCCATTTCAGCTCGCCGTCGTGGTGGTAAAACGCGGCGCACGCAGTCTGCTCCGTGGCCTCCTGTTGCAGATACATACCTTGGCTTTCGCCGTAGCCGCCTTGGCCCGCGCCGTTGCCGTTGTTGTCGTGCAGGGCGAGGCAGCGTTCAGCGACTAGCCGTGAATTGCCACTGGTAAAAAAGGCATGCCGCTCCTCGCCGAGGGCATAGCGGTAGATCGTGGCGATGTTGTTGAGCGAGCTTTCGTCGTCCTGATCGCAGATGCGCGCGGCGGCGAGTGCGTCGAGAAAGGCGTGGCATTCGGCGATCCACCGGTCGCACAGGCGTCGCAGTTGTTCGCTCGGGTTCGCCTGGTCGCGCAGGTAGCGGACCAGCAGCAAAAATTCGTAGGTGCCTTTGCCTTGATGACGGTGGCCGAGCGGCGGGTGGCCGACCTTGACGCGCCACCATTCGTCTTGGTTGCCGAGCGCGGTGAGCAGCAGTAGTTCGTCGGTGCGGCGGATTTCTTCAGCGGTGAGGAATCCCCCCGCGATCAACAGTGGGATCGCGCGCATGAACCGCTCGGCGAGGTAGTGCCAGTCGCCGTAGCCGGTGGTCACGCTGGCGTTGAGCCCGCGCAGCGCGTTCACCGCGATGTGCGCGTAGCGGTCGTCGGCCGTCCATGACCACATGAGCGTGTATGCGCCGATGATGCGGATCGGCTCGGTATAAAACATGAGCCCACGACTACGCAGAGCCTGTAGCTCGGCCGTGTCTTCCAGCGGGGTGTAGGGCCAAGTCGCAAGTTGGGTGGCGAGATTCGGTGCCAGTTCAATTTCGAGCAAAAACGGTAGCGGCGCGCGCGGTGGCAGGGCACCGAGTTTTGCGATCAACAGCTCCACCGCGCGGGCAACCCCGATGTGAGAACTGCCGCCGCAGAGCACGACATTGGCGCCGGTGCCATAGGGATTGACGATGGTGCGCAGGTCGTGGCCGTCGCCGCCCGGATAGGTGGCGTCGGTCGAGCAGAGATAGCTCGCGTAGAGCGGTTGCAGCGCGCGGTTGGTGACGAGACTGCCTAGCACGATGAGCGGGGCGCGACGGAGCTCCGCTGGGAGCGGCACGTCGCGCGCGGGCATGAGTGCCAGGTCTTCGTGGCAGGCGGGTTTTGCGCCGGTATGCCGGTGTATGGCCTCGGCCAACTGGTCAGCCAAACTCCGCCATGCTTGGCCGGAGGGATGAACAATGCTGGCGTTCAGCAGCTCGGTTTCACGGTGCAGCAGATGGGGTAACAAGTCCGCGGCGGGGTCGGGTAGGGTGGGGTTCACGGCTGGCGGATTGATACGCCTGGACTGCGCGCAGACAAATCCCAAGTCGCCGCGTGGCGAAGTTTTTGCGTGAATATTCCCGTGACCGCCAACGGCCCGTTCAGCGGCGTGATCGCGTGCTCAGCGCGCGATCACGGCTTCCTCGAACACGCCGAGCTTGCGGTAGCGCTCGTAGCGGGCCTCCCGCAATTCATCGGCGGAGAGTTTGTTTAACTCCTTGAGATGCTTTTGCAGGCTGAGTCCGAGGGATTGCGCGGCAGTGGTCGGGTCGTAGTGCGCGCCGCCCAAGGGCTCGGGGATGACCTCCTCGACGACGCCTAGCTCTTGTAAGGTGGCGGCGTTGAGCTTGAGTGCTTCGGCGGCCTGAGCGGCGGCGGAGCCGTCTTTCCAGAGAATCGCCGCGCAGCCCTCGGGAGAGATCACCGAGTAATAGCTGTTCTCAAAGGTGAGCACGCGATCGGTCACGCCGATGCCGAGGGCGCCGCCGGAACCGCCTTCGCCGACGATCACGGCGATGCTGGGGACCTTGAGCATGGCCATCTCGCGCAGGTTGACCGCGATGGCTTCGGAGACGTGGCGCTCCTCGGAGCCGATGCCGGGATAGGCGCCGGGGGTGTCGATGAAGGTGAGGATGGGCAGTTTGAACTTCTCCGCCATTTTCATCAAGCGGAGCGCCTTGCGGTAACCTTCGGGCTGGGGCATGCCGAAGTTGCGCTCGATTTTTTCCTTCGTGCCGCGGCCCTTTTGCTGGGCGATGATCATCACGGCTTGGCCGTTGAAAAACGCC
>JADLBI010000331.1 GCA_020847775.1 Opitutaceae bacterium | reverse complement strand
GAAGCGCACGTGCTCAAGGGCTGGATCCGCAATGGTGATGCTGGTCTCGCCGACACTGTTGAGCATCTCCACAATCTGGGCCAGCGAGGCTCCGCGTAACTGCAAACGCACCGCCCGCCATTGCAGCCGCCGATCCATTTCCTGCGGATCCAAGGCCTCCACCGTCGGCGCGCCATCGGCCGCATTATTCGACACTCTCACCCGACTGCCGGCCCCGGCCAGCACCGGTGCGGAGGTTTCAATCTCCTCTTTGGTCCGCGCCACCCCGACCCTTCCCTTGGTGACTAGCACATCAACCGCCGTGTCCGAACACTCCACCGCAAAGGCCGTGCCGACGGCGCGCACACTCGCCGCTCCGGTCCGTACGATAAACGGCCGACTGGCGTCATGTGCCACCTCGAAATGTGCCGTGCCGTTGACCAGTCGGACCAAACGGCGGCGACCGGTGAAAGACACGCTGATGAGCGCGTCGCCCTTAAGTTCGACCACGGTGCCGTCGGCCAGTACCCGCTGTTCAGGCCTTAACCACTCCGCCGTGCCGGGAGCCACCCCCGTCGCGTGTCCGCCCTGAATCACCGCGACGGCCGGTGGTGCCGCCTCCACCGGGCGGGCCGGCACGGGCGGGCGATAGCGCCATGTGGCCACGGATACCCCTCCCAACACGACGATTGCCGCCGCCCACCCGCTCAAGCGGATATAGCGACGACGCGTGGCCCGACGGCGCACGCGCTGTTCCAGTTCAACCATCATCCAATCGGCCAAGCCGTCTTGCCGGGCATCCTCCAGTTTTTGCCATGGCTCGTTGACCTCGGCCCATGCCGCGGCATGACGCGCGTTCCGCCCCAGCCAGTCATCGAATTCCCGCTGCTCGCCCAGCGACAAGCCGAGATCCTTGCGCGCCAGCCAATCGGCCGCCTCGTCCAGCAAGTGGGTCTCGTCTCGCGGTTTCATGGCTTCAGTCTCGAGCGATACCCCGATCTCGAAAATAAGCCCCGCATTTGGCCGCGCCGCGCGCCACCTGCACCTGCACGGTCTGCACCGAAAGCCCAAGCCGGCTCGCGATCTCCTTCTGGGGCACACCCCGCAGCTTGCGCAGGATGAAAATTTCCCGGCAACGTGGCGGCAATGTGTCTATGGCGTTCATCAACATGGTTACTTCATGCCGGCGGCTGGCTAGCTCCGCGGCATCGGGGTCTGCCTCCACGATGTTTGGCGCGGTCAAATCAGTTATCGGTTCGTCGGAAAAAATCCTCGGTCGGCGCAGGATCGATAGGGCCGCGTTGCGCGCCGTCGTGAACAGGTAGGCCTTCGGCGAAACGATGTCGTGGTGCCGTTTCGTTTCCAATAGCTTCAAGTAGCTTTCCTGCACGATGTCGTCCACATCCCGGATGCCGGGAAAATGGCTGCGCAGGTAGGCCTTCAATGCCGCCTCGTGCGGCAGCACTTCCTCGGTCAGCCAGCGGTTGGTTTCGTCAAAATTGGGGTCCAAGGCCAAAACGCCGCCATTCGACGCCCGGACGACGCCTCATGCAAGCCGCGTTTCCTGATTTGCCACCCGGCGGCGCAAACGCTTCGTTGCCGGGCAAAAACCATGCAACGCACTCTCGTCAAAGACGCCCTCCACGCCACCGCCCCGACCGACACCATTTTTCTCCAAGGCTGGGTGCGCACACGGCGCGACGCCAAGGCCTTCTCCTTCGTCGAGCTCAACGACGGCTCCTGCCTCAAGGGCCTGCAAATCGTCGTCGATGCCTCACTCGCTGATTATCCCGCCGTCGCTCACGCCCACACGGGAGCCGCGATCGAAGTCACCGGCAAACTCGTCGCATCAAAAGGTGCCGGCCAACAATGGGAAGTCGTCGCGACCAGCTTCAAAGTCATCGGCGAAGCCGACGGCACTTACCCGCTGCAAAAGAAAGGACACTCGCTCGAGTTTCTGCGCGAGATCGCGCACCTGCGCCCTCGCTCCAATCTTTTCGGCGCGGTCTTCCGCGTGCGCAGCCGCCTCGCCTACGCCGTGCACCAGTTTTTCCAAGAGCGCGGCTTTCACTACGTGCACCCGCCGATCATCACCGCCAGCGACGCCGAGGGCGCGGGCGAGATGTTTCGCGTGACCACGCTCGACTTGGAAAACCCGCCGCGCGGCGCCGACAAGCACGTGGATGCGACCAAGGATTTCTTCGGCAAGAAAACGTTTCTCACGGTCTCCGGGCAGCTCGAGGCCGAAATCTTCGCCTGCGCACTGAGCAATGTGTACACCTTTGGCCCCACCTTTCGCGCGGAAAACTCCAACACCTCGCGCCACGCCGCGGAATTCTGGATGATCGAGCCCGAGGTCGCGTTCTGCGATCTGACCGGCGACATGGATCTCGCCGAGGAATTCGTGAAACACCTGCTGCGCGACGTGAAGACGCACTGCGCCGAGGACTTGGAATTCTTCGGCAAGTTCGTGGACAAGGATCTCGCCGCACGCCTCGATTTCGTGCTGGAGAAGCCGTTCGTGCGTTGCAGTTACACCGAGGCGGTCGAGATTATCGCCCAGTCCGGCAAGACGTGGGAGCATCCCGTGTCGTGGGGCGACAACTTGCAGGCCGAGCACGAACGCTACCTCACCGAGGAACACTTCAAGTGCCCGGTCACCGTTTACAACTATCCGCGCGCGCTCAAGGCGTTCTATATGCGCGTCAACGCGCCTGACGCACAGGGCCGCGAAACCGTGGCGGCAATGGATCTGCTCGTGCCCGGCATCGGCGAGATCATCGGTGGCAGTCAGCGCGAGGAGCGGCTCGACGTGCTCCGCGAGAGCATGGCGCGACACCATTTGGACGAGAAAGCCTACTGGTGGTATCTCGACCTGCGCCGCTACGGCAGCGTGCCGCACGCCGGCTTCGGCCTCGGCTTCGAGCGCATGCTCATGTTCGCCACCGGCGTGGCCAACATCCGCGATGTGATTCCCTTCGCCCGCACCCCCGGCGCGGCGGAGTTTTGAAAATTACTCCGCGGGCGCGGATTTGCGGCTGCGCGCGCGCTTCGGTTTCGATTCACCCGCATCGTCACTGTTAAATTTCGAGGCCTTGGCGTTGAGCCAGAGCTGGTCCTTGGCGTTTTTGTTTAGCCAATAGATTTCCCCCTTTAGCTCGACGAAGACGGGTTTCTCACGGGCCTTCTCCGGCACCTTCAAACCTGCCGCCACCAAGGCGGCGGTAAAGCCGTCTTCGGGGCAACCCTGCGCCTCGGCCAGCCGCGCAACCTCGGCCGCAAACGCGCCAGTGCGCGTGCCCTTCAGCAAGGGGCGCAGCTGGAGCAAAATCGAATCACCGGCCGGCGGCGCGGAATTTTCCACAGGCGCGGCGGCGATGGCCGTGCCGTCGGGTTTGGATACGGCCGCCGCGGCCGCTTCGGCGGACTTCGGCTTGCCGTTGATCCACACGCCACCGCGCTGGTCGCGGTTAAGCCACCACTGCTCGTCGCCGATCTGCACCGGCGCGGGCTTGTCCTTGCCCTCCTCGGGCATGACCAAACCCAAGGTCGCGAAAGCCGCCAGCAAGTCGGCTTCTTTGCACCGGAAGGCGCGGGAGAGGAAACTCGTGCTGCCCGATCCACCGGCGTCGTCGCGATTGCGGCGCATTTTGGGGCGGATGAGATCGAGCAACGCGGGCCCCTCGGGCAGCTTGACAGGCTCGCCCTTGGACGCGGGCTGCGGTTTCGGCTCGGCGGGTTTTTCCTCACGTTGCCGCGCGGATGCTTGGCCGTCGTCTTGTTTTTCGGATTCCTCCACCGCGACCGGCGCACCGGGCACGACACGGAATTTCGGCTGCGGCTTTTCCTTCGTGTTGATCCACACCTCGCCGCGGCGATTGATATTCACCCAAAACAGATCGCCGTCGTATTCGAGGTAGTGCGGCGCGGCGTTCTCGTCGTCCGGGATGACGAAGCCGCACTCCTTGAGTGCGCCCGCGATGTCGGCCTCATCAAAGCCCCACTTTTTCGCGAGGTAGTCCACCCCGACGGACTGGCCGGCCCCGCGCTGATTGCGGCGGAGGTGCGGTTTGATGGCGTCAAAAAACGTCGGCAGCTCCTCCTCGGCGTCGAGTTGCTCCCACTCGTCGTGCTCTTCGTCGGGAGCGTCGGGGTCCTGATCGCGCGAGGTATCGACTGGGCTGCGGTAGCCGTCGTCCGCCGCCGCCGGTTCTTCGGCCAAAGCAGCCCCGCCTGTCGGCGCGAGCCCCTTGAACTTGGCCTCAAATTCAGCGCGGACCTTGTCGGCCTCGGCCTTGGCGGCGGTCGCGGCGGCGTCCTCCAGCGTCCAGTCGCGTTGGGTGGAGCGGCGGGCCAGTCCGTTGAAAGCGAGGGCATTTTCCGGCGCGGATTGAAATGCGATGATCTCCCAGGATTCTTTGCCGAGGTCGTTTAAAAACTTTTCCATCATCGCCGGCGTGGCGAACCCGCCCTTGCCGCTCGTGATGACCTTGTATTCCCAAATAGCCATGGATGGTTTGCAGTATGAGGCATTACGCTTCCCAGATGCCGCGCCGCTTGCCGAGTTTATTCTCTCCGGGGCCTGAATATCATCGGGTCACGGCCTCGATAAACCAGCCCACAGCAAAACGCGCCAACTGTCCGCCGGGGCCGTTGAGATTGTATTCGAAGGCATGGGTCGCCCACGGCAGTTCGATCAAAACATGCGGTCGGCTCGCCTCGGCCAAGCGCGCGGCCATGCGTTCGCCATGCCGCCGCCAAACGAGCGTATCAATAGCGCCGTGCATAAGCAGCATCGGCGGAGTCGTGGCATCCACATTCAACTGGCCGCTGGCCGACTGATAAAGCGCGCGGCGGCTTTCGTTCGGCGGACCGCCGAGATATTGGCGCATGAGTTGCAGGGAATTCAACGCGTCGTCCGGCCGCGAGACCGACCACGCGAACGGCATGTCGTGCGGCGCGTAAAACGAAATGACGCCACGGATCGCCGGATCTTTGTCCGCGCAGCCCACGGCCGAGGCGATTTGCCCGCCAGCCGAACGCCCAAACAGGATCAACCTGTCCGCGGCAAACCCAAGTCTCGGCGCCTGAGCCTTCAACCAAGCCAGCGCAAGACGCGCATCGTCGCGTTGCGCCGGCCACGGATGAGCCGGGGCCAACCGGTAATCAATCGCCGCCACGGCATGGCCGGAGTCCGCCAGCCACGCGTTGAAATGCGCCACCTCGCCGCGATCCCCGCCATCCCAACCGCCACCATGGATCACCACCACACAAGCTGCGTCCCGCGAAGCCTTCTGCGGCGCGTAAAAATCCAGATATAGACCCGGCGCGTATGCAAACGACGCGATCCGTGGTCGCACGCGGTGCCGCGCGAACAAACGCCGGATCTCGAACGGTGGGTTCGGCGGCCGACCCGGCCCGAAGGCCGTGCTTAAGGCTTCCGGCAACGCCTTGGCCAGACGGCGCGCCTGCATCAGCGGTTGCAAGCAACACCCCAGCGCAACCAGACAAAGCACCATGATCGGCACCGGCAAAACCCCGCCAATCCACCACGCCACCAAAGTCAGCGCCACCGGCAGGCACGCCAGCCAGTGCCCGTATTCACCGGCCAGCACCGCGAGTCGCCACGGCACGCGCGCGGGCGCCGGCAACACCGTCAGTAACGACAGGCCCAGAACCACCACCGCGCACACCAGCAAAATGAGCATGGCGGCAACTACGACGGAAACTTCGCGCCGACTGAAATCATTTTCAGCGTGAGCCCAACGGTTTGGTGGATTTGCATCGCACCATGCGACGACTCGATCAACTGCTTGCCAACCTGGGCTACTGCTCGCGCCGCGAGGTGCGCGACTGGCTCAAGGCCGGGCGAGTCACCGTGCATGGGCAGATCGCCAAAGATGCCGGACAAAAGGTTGCCGACAGTGACGTGCTCGTGGACGGCAATCCGCTGGATCATCCCGCGGGACTCTTGCTGTTGCTGCACAAACCCATCGGTCTGGTCTGTTCTCACGACGAACGCGAAGGGCCGAATGTCTATTCGCTCCTGCCCGCGCGCTGGCGCGCGCGCAATCCGCTGGTCACGTCCATCGGCCGCCTCGACAAGGATACGAGCGGGCTCCTGCTGCTCACCGATCAAAGCGAACTCGTGCACCGGCTGACCTCGCCGAAGCACAAGGTGCCCAAGACCTATCGCGCCACGCTCGATCGCGAACCGCCCGGCGACCTTGCCGGACTGTTCGCCAGCGGCACGCTGCTGCTCGACGGCGAAAATGCGCCCTGCGCCCCCGCGCTGTTGCGCATGTTCGCGCCGCGCGAAGCCGAGCTCACCTTGACCGAGGGCAAATATCACCAAGTGCGCCGCATGTTCGCCAGCCAAGGTTGCACCGTGCTGACGCTGCACCGCGCCCGCTTCGGTGAACTCGAACTGGGCGACCTCGCCCCCGGCCAATGGCGCGAACTGCCGCTGACCACCTTTGCTGAATCCGAAAACCAAGTGTCACGTAATACGTGACACTCCCTTAGCCGGGAGGCGTTCAAAAAGAACCTTGGCGGGGACGGGGATTTCACGGAGCGTCGCCACATGTATGAATTCCCCCTGACCGGCGCGCAGAAGCGCCACCTGCGCGGGCTGGGCCAGCAGCTCAGCGCCACGCTACACCTCGGCAAGGACGGGCTGACCGCGAATTTCATGGCGGAAATGCAAAACGGCCTGCGTGCGCAGGAACTCGTCAAGGTGCGCTTGCACGGGCTCGATCGAGACGCGTGCGACATGGCTTGCGCGCAGCTCGCCGACGAGGGGCGTTGCGTATGGATCGGCCGCGTCGGACACACGGCCTTGTTCTACCGGCAGCAACCCGATCCCGCGCTACGGCAGATCGAGCTGCCTTGAGGCGCTTTACGCGGTTGCGAACGTCGCCTGATTCCGCCATATCCACTTTTCACTATTTGTTATGAAAAATTCCGTCTCCATCCTCGCACCGCTTGCCGTCGGCCTCGCTCTTCTTGCCGGGGGCTGCAACACCACGCCGGAATCGAGCGTGCACAATCAGCGCCAGCCCGGCGCGGCCGTCGGTAACGCCGTGGGCACCGTGGTCGGCGCGGTGGGCAGCAATGTGGCGGCCGTCGCCACCGGCGCGGCTGAGGGCGCGTCAAACGCCATCAAGTCCACCTACACCAATGAGCGTCGCGTGGTGCGTTCTTGGCGCACTGAAACCACTTCGGATGGCCGCACGATCCAGGTGCCGGTTGAAATCGAGGTGGACGAGAACGGTCGCCCGATCTCGCGCAATTG
>JADLBI010000330.1 GCA_020847775.1 Opitutaceae bacterium | reverse complement strand
TGCGCGTGCGGCCGCAGGCGCTGGTCGTGACGGAGGATGACAAATACGCGGGCTTGAAGCGCGCGTTGTGCGCGGAAGTCGGCGCCGAATACATCGTGTTGCCGAAGACGCCGCCGGAGTTTCCGCCGATCTCGACGACGGAAATCGTGCGCTATATCCGCGCGCCGCAGGAGGCGCCGCTGCGGGTGGATTTCGCCGGGGGCTGGCTCGATGTGCCGAAGTTTGCGCGCGCCGGGGCGTATGTGGTGAATTGCGCGATTTCGCCGACGGTGTCGTTGCGCGAATGGCCGTATGAGCGGCAGGCCGGGCTGGGCGGCAGCGGCGCGTGGGCTTTGCTGCATGGCAAGAATGGAGTCGATGCCGAATTGGATCTCGGCGTGGGCTGGCAGGATCCGGCGATCATCGCCGAGACGGGATTATGTGTCTGGCGCAGTGGCAACCGACCGGTGCTGGAGTTGAAGCACAACGCGGAGTTTTTGCGCGAACGCATGGCGCTATACTGGACCGGTGTCTCGCATGACACGCCCGGGGTGGTTGAGCGCGCGCGGGATTTTGATGGGATCGAGTCCGCCGGGCGATTGGCGCGGGACGGGGTGTGGGCGTCGAGCCTGGATGGACTGGCGCAGGCCGTGAATGGATCGTATCAAGTGCAACTGGGCGAAGGCATGGCGCCGTTGCCGGAAGAGGGCGCGGGTGTGATCGCGCGAAAATACTGCGGGGGCGGCTTTGGCGGCTACGCGCTGTATCTATGCGAAAGCGCGGCGGTGCGCGACGGGCTATGCGCGCAAACGGGCTTTCGGCCGATCGAGCCCTATGTCGTGGCGGGGCGGTAGAGTTTTAACGCAGCGATCGCGGCGAACGCGGAGGCTTGAACGCGCAACCGATCCAGTGGGTAACCACGAATAGACACGAATCAAGAGGGTGAGATGAGCGGCGATGCGCGAATTGATTGCTCATTGTTTGGTGATGCGTTTGAAACGAGATTTCATACCAAAGTCCCTGATCTTTTGGACTAGGTCATGGAAGCAATGGTAGGGATGGTCATCCTTAACCGTCCCTTGGGAGCGAACCGGGCGGTTGGGGGCAACCGCCCCTACCTCAAATGACCCAATCAAAATCTATATTCTAATGGCAATTGGTATCATACCGTCGTTTCATTCGTGTGAATTCGTGTCTATTCGTGGTTGAAAAATTACTCTGAACAAACCGCT
Organism: Opitutaceae bacterium; assembly: GCA_020847775.1. GTDB lineage: Bacteria > Verrucomicrobiota > Verrucomicrobiia > Opitutales > Opitutaceae > Cephaloticoccus. The sequence continues at coordinate 2,184 of JADLBI010000330.1, read as the reverse complement.
GACTTGCGCATTCGTGGCCAACCCCAACTCAGCGTCCGCCGCGGCCGAAGAGGGCGACGGGGATGGTGGCGAAGAGGATTTTGAGATCCAGCCACAGGGACCATTGGTCGATGTATTCGAGGTCGAGGCGGACCCATTCCTCGAAACTCGTGATATCGTTGCGGCCGCGGATTTGCCAGAGGCAGGTCAAGCCGGGTTTGACACTGAGGCGGCGGCGCTGGGCGTTTTCGGCGATTTGCTCGATTTCGGCCACGGGCAGTGGGCGCGGTCCGACAAGGCTCATTTCGCCGCGCAGGACGTTCCAGAGTTGCGGCAGCTCATCGAGGCTGTGACGGCGCAAAAACCGGCCGACGGTAGTGACGCGCGGGTCATCGCGCATTTTGAAGGCGGGGCCGCGCATCTCGTTGGCGGCGGCCAAGGCGGCGCGCTGTTGCTCCGCGTCGGCGCGCATAGTGCGGAATTTATACATCACAAAGGGGCGGCCGTTCAGTCCGGCGCGCGATTGCTTGAACAGGACCGGACCGCGCGAGGTGAGGCGCACGAGCAGCGCGCTGAGGAGAAAGAGCGGCGCGAGGAGCACGAGGAGCACAGCGGCCCCGAGGTAATCGAGGAGCTGCTTGAGCGCCAAGTCGAGCGGACGGGCAGATTGGGCGCGGTAGTGGATCGCAGGCGCGCCGCCGAGTTCGTCCATCGCGAGCCGACTGGGTGAACTAATACGCAAGACGGCGGGGATGAGTAGCTCCACGCCTTCGCGATCGCAGGCTTCGCCCGACGACTGGATATTCTGGGGCGAAAGACCCGCCGTGAGCAAAATCACGGTGTTGATGTTGTGGGTGTGCAACAGTGTAGGCACATTCAAGGACGAATCGGCGGGATTGGCGGTGGCGACGGTTTCCAGCCATTCCCGATCTGACGGCAGTAGATTCGCCTGTTGCCGAGTAATCTCGTCGGCTAGACCGAGCCAGAGGACGCGTCGACGCAGGGTCGCGCGAGCGGCCTCACCGCCAAACACTTGAACTAGCTCGTGCCGACCGTAGATGAGAAATGAGGCAAAGGCACCGCTCAGAATGATGACCGACCGCGCGTATTGCACTCGCGCGATGAAGAGAAAAAGGATGAGTCCCAGCACCATATAGGTGCAGCCCCGCATGACTTGAAAGATGATGGCGATGCGGGAGCCCGGGGCGGCAGGCGCGTAGAAGTTTTGTTGCGTCAGCATGACGGGAGTGAGCAACGCGCATAGCAACATCAGCCACAGATAGTCGCCGAAATTTTCCAGCTCCGGCAGATCAAGCCAAGGGAACCAGGCACGCAGTCCGTAGGCCAGACTGACCGCCAATGCGGCGAGCAGGCCGTCGGCGACTTGCGCAAGAATCAGGCGCGGAGGTTGCGAACGGCTGGGCACGACGAGCGTCGATTAAAAAGTCTTGGTATAAGTGGCCCCACCGGCATCTTCGAAAACGAGGCGATTGGGTTCCACACGAATGAGACGCACATTGAGCGCGCGGTCGACCACGTCGTTCACCCGATATACACGGTCGTTCATCAGCACCTTACTGTCAGCACCAGAGGAGCGAACGCCCATGATTTGAAGATTATCGATGAAGGCGTAGACGCGTTCGTCGGCGTTGACAGGCACAGGTGGGATTGGGTGGGGCGCGGGGGGCACCGGCGCGGGATCAGAGATGGCGGAGGTCACCGGGACAGGAGCGGCGTCAGGAACTGGAGCCTGAATTACGGGCAGGGAAATGGCCGGAGGCGGAGCGTTCGTGATGGCGGCGGTCGGCGGGGTTGCGACTGGTTCGGCGGAGTTTGGGGTGGGCGATTTATCGGCGCGCAGCAAATACACCGTGGCGACCACGGAAAGCACGATGAGGACGGCGCCGCCGGCCAGTATCAGCGCGAGCGTCTGCTTGGGCAGACCGCTTGAGCCGCGGTGAAGCGGCGCGGCTCCGCTCAGCGAGGGCTCGGCCGAGTTGGCGGCGCGTTCGCGTTGGGCTTTTTTGAGCGCGTTGTTGATCAGACTCATACGGGGTGGCTGCGGTCTTTAGTTGGTCAAGGCGGCCATGTCGCGAGCGGCCCGACGGACATCCCAATAATTTACTTCATCCGAATCGCGGATGAACGCGGACAACATGGCTTTGTCGCAGAGATTATTGACGATGCGGGGGATGCCTTTGCTGG
>JADLBI010000329.1 GCA_020847775.1 Opitutaceae bacterium | reverse complement strand
TTATCGTCGTTTCCTTCATGTCCTTGGTCGGACGGGTCATGGTATTTTCCTTCATCGGTGGTTTTTGGCTTCTTCACCCAACCACCTACCATGATCCGTCTTTTTGCTGAACTCTTCGGACACTACCTCGGATTCGCGCACACTCGTGTGCATTCGCGGTTCTCCATTGAATTGTTACGGCTTAAAGCGACTCCAGGTAGAGCGCTTCGTCGGCCATTTGTCCGAAAGTCAGCCGTAATGCCCACGCCGGCACCGGTAGCATCGCCGGACGACCGAGTGCACGCGCAAGCTCGCGCGTGAACACCGCGTTGCTCACCGGACTAGGAGCCACGGCATTGATCGGACCGCAAAGCGCTTCATCCGCCAAAACACGGTCGAACACCGCAAGCAAATCGCCCAGCGCGATCCAACTCATCGTTTGCCGCCCACTACCTAGCCGGCCGCCCAATCCCATTCGGAACACCGGCAGCATCTTCGCCAACGCGCCGCCAGTTGCACTCAACACTACACCTAACCGCAAACATACGGTGCGCACCCCGAACGCCTCTGCGCGCCGCGCTTCCGCTTCCCACTCGCGGCAAACTTGCGCCAGAAAACCTGCGCCGGCTACAGCCGTCTCATCGACAACCCGCCCCTGAGTATCGCCATAAAAACCTGCCGCGGATGCATTGATCAAAACTTGCGGGCGGACTCTGCAACGCGCCATCGCATCCACCAGTAAGCGCGTGGACGCGACCCGACTCGACCGAATCAAGTCGCGCTGCGGCTTCGTCCACCGCCCGGCCGCAACATTAACCCCAGCGAGATTGATAACTACGTTCACATCCCGCAGCGCGGCATCATCCAAACGGCCGCTGGCCGGATCCCAGGCGTATTCATGCGGCTTCGTCGCGGCATGGCGGACCAAGCAACGCACCTCGTGCCCACGCGCACGCAACCGATCACCCAGCGCCGTGCCGATCAGTCCGCTTGCGCCCGCAATAAGGATCTTCGCTGGCAACGCAGTCATGAGCCGCTCCCTGCTGTGCGCATGGCCTTGAAAGCCGCCAATGCGGCGATGCGCGCTTCGGCATGATCGACGATCGGTTTGGGATAATGTTCTCCCAGTTTCACTCCAGCATCGTTCAGCACGGACTCCGGTGCCTTCCATGGTTGATGCACCCATTTGTTTGGTACCTTCGCGAGTTCCGGAATCCATCGTCGAACATAGCCGCCTTCACGATCAAATCGCTCCCCCTGCGCAACCGGTGCAAAGATCCGAAAATACGGCGCTGCATCCGCGCCGCAACCTGCGCTCCACTGCCAACCAAGCGTATTGTTCGCGAGATCCGCATCCACCAATGTGTCCCAAAACCACTCCGCCCCGCGCTGCCACGGCAGCCGCAGATGCTTCACTAAAAACGAAGCCGCAATCATACGCACACGGTTATGCATCCAGCCGGTTTGCCAGAGCTGTCGCATCCCCGCGTCAACTATCGGATACCCTGTCTGCCCGCGCTGCCAGGCGCGTAATTTTTCGCCATCACTGTCTTCCGCCCAAGGGAAGTTTTCAAAATTCACCCGCAACGGCCGGGTGGGTGTGTGCGGAAAATGCGCCAATAGATGATACGCAAATTCACGCCACCCGATTTCGCTCAGAAAAATCCTCGCGCTCGCATTTGCTGGGAAAACCCCGCTCTCTCGAGAACACGCTCTTAATGCCGACCAGATTTGCCGCGGGCTTATCTCACCAAAATGCAACCACGGCGAAAGGCGTGACGTGCCGTCCATATCAGGCAGATTTCGCTGTTGCGCATACGAGCCGACAGACGCTTTCAAAAAATCTTTCAACCGGCGTTGCGCCCCTTCCTCTCCGGGCTCCCAGTGTCGCGCAAACCCGTCCGCCCAGTTTAACCGAGGCCGTAATTCAAGTGCGTCCACTGATTCGGAAACCGGCCACTTCCTCGTTTGCTTAAACGCTCCCTTCGCCAAGGACACCGGCTCGGCCACCGCTTGCGCAAGGCAGTGCCGCCAATAGGGAGTGAAGACCTGAAAAGGTCCGCCCTGCTTGTTTTTGATCGTGTGCGGTTCAAACAGTAGCGCCCCATTAAAACTGCGCGTAGCGATCCGCCTTTCATTCAATGCCGCCTCGATCATCGCATCACGCGCAACAATGGCTGACTCGTAACGTCTATTCCAATACACCGCACCGGCCCCAGTTTCTTTAATCAGGTCGATCAGTGCGGCCGAGCTGTCTCCTTTGCGGATAATCAATCGCGAAGCGCGCGCCCGCAACGCCTCGCTCAACCGCGACAGCGCATGATGCAGCCACCAACGCGAAGCCCCGCCACTCGACCAAGCAGCTTCCCCTGCCTCATCGTGCACGTAAACCGGAATCACCGCCCCGCCAACGGCCCGCGCTTCGTTCAACGCGGGATTGTCATTCAGGCGTAGGTCGCGCCGAAACCAGACTATGACCGGTTTCGTCATCCAATGTGTCAGAGCGAATCCAGATAAAGCTCCTCGTAAGCCAGCGCGGCCGTTTGCCAGCTAAAATCTTTTTCCATGCCGCGCCGCTGCACCGCCGCCAATCGCTTGGCATCGCCGAATAACGTCAACGAGCGCCTCAAGCCGTCGCGCAATCCTTCGGCCGTGGCCGGATAAGTGACACCCGTGCCACGGACGGCATCGCGATCCGCGTCCATCACGGTATCCGCCAAACCGCCCACTTCGCTGGTCAAGGGCACCGTGCCGTAAGCCTGCGAATACATTTGATTCAAGCCGCACGGTTCAAACAGCGAGGGCATAATGAAAAAATCCGATCCTGCCTCGATCAGGTGGCTCGCGCTTTCATCAAGTTTGAGACTGATGGCGATTTTATCCGGAGCTTGCGCGGCGAGTTCATGCAGCGCCTCCTCATAGTGTTTTGCTCCCCGCCCGAGCACAATCAGACGGCAATTCTCGCGCAGGAAAAAATCCCGGTTGGCCAACAGCAGGTCCACGCCTTTTTGCTGGGTCAGTCGGCAAACCATGCCATAGACCGGCCCCTTGAATTTCGGATCAAACCCGTGGGCCGTGAGCAGGGCCGCCCGGCAAATCGCCTTCCCCTTCAAGTCGGCCGCCGAGTAGCGCGCGGGGATCAGTTGGTCGAGCGAGGGATTCCACACCGCAGTATCGATGCCGTTGATCAGCCCCCTGATGTCCTCGCTGCGGGTTTGCGCCACGCCATCCAGGCCGCAGCCAAATTCCGCGGTCTGAATCTCGCGTGCGTAACGCGGGCTCACCGTCGTCACGCAGTCCGCGTAGAGGATGCCGCCCTTCATCAGGTTGATCTGGTTGTAGTATTCCAGCCCATCGATGTTGTTGAGCTCCTCCGGCAGATTGGTCCGGGCGAAGGAGCGCGATGGGAAAATTCCCTGAAACGCGATGTTGTGGATCGTGAAAATCGTGCGCATCGCGAGCGTGAGTCCGTGGCGGCGTTCCGCCACGCGCAGCAGCAGGGGGACCAGCGCCGCCGGCCAGTCGTGCGCGTGGACGATATCGGCTTGCACGTCCATCAACCGCAATGCATCCACCACCCCTTTGGCGAAATAGATAAAACGATCCGCATTGTCCTCATAATCCCGCTCGCTGTTGCCGTATGGGAAACTGCGGTCGAAAAACTCGTCCCGGCACACCAGATAAATCGTCAGGTTCTCGCGCAGGCGGCAGGTGCGCACATGACCAGAGAGATACTCGTCTCCCATCTCCACCTTCAGCCGGATATTGAGCTCCGCGCCCGCCAAC
>JADLBI010000328.1 GCA_020847775.1 Opitutaceae bacterium | reverse complement strand
GGCTTCCACCCGGAGCTCACGGGCCGCGACAACATCTACCTCAACGGCGCCATCCTCGGCATGCGGCGGCATGAGGTGGACGCCAAGTTGGACGAGATCATTGCCTTTAGCGGCATCAAGCACCACATCGACACGCCCGTGAAACGCTACAGCAGCGGCATGTATGTCCGCCTCGCCTTCGCCGTCGCCGCGCACCTCGAACCGGAGATTCTGATCGTGGACGAGGTCCTCGCCGTCGGCGATGCCCAGTTCCAAAAAAAATGCCTTGGCAAAATGCAGGACGTGGCTCGCGGCGGCGGTCGCACCGTGCTCTTCGTAAGTCACAACACCGGCGCGATGCAGGCGATCTGTCGCACCGGCTTGTGGCTGCACCGAGGCCGCGTACAGCAACACGGCACTGTCGCCGAATGCCTTGCCGCCTATCTTGAATCCAGCGCCAACATCGACCTCCAGCCTACGGTTGACATTAAGCGACCGCATATCACGGGCGTCACGCTTGACCACGCCGCGCTCACCCAAGGCCGGTTGCGCCTGCGCGTTGAATTCAAATCACCGTTTCCGCTCAAGCGACCGGTTCTCGGGGTCACTATCTTCACGCGATTCGGCCAACCTGTATCGGGCGGCAACGGCCGGATGGCGGGCGAAAGTTGGCATCCACCAGAGGCCAGCGCAGGCGTGATCATCGCCGAAATCGCGCGCTTGCCCCTTCATAGCGATACCTACCGCGTCTCGCTTTACCTCGGTGATGCCACGCAAGATTACGATGTGCGTCATGAGGCGCTCGACTTCGATTACATATCGCCCCACTTCCACCCAGAAACGCCGCGGCTCGATGTGATTGGTCCGGTTGATCTTCCGTGGCGTTGGTCCTTCGCACCCAGCGACGGCTCCGATAGATAGATCCGACAAAAATAAACCCCTGCCCCGGCTCCTCGCATCCCCCCTTGTATCCGTATTAGCCCACATGCATGTGCGGGCAAATTCTTAGATCGTCCGGTGCCGCCATTCATCAAACAAACGTGAGACAGCCAATCTTTTCGAAAGCCTTTTGGTGTTTGCGTCGGCTTCACTCCGCCCTGCATTTAAGCGCCGCCCGGGCCACGGGCACGGTGATCGGACGCAGTTGTCATATCGGCGCTGGCTGTGAGTTGGAGCTGGGCCCAGAACCCCACCGACTGGGGCGCATCATGATTGGCGATTACTGTGAGCTTTCTAACGCTTGCTTGCTTTACCCGTATGGAGGCCATATTCAACTCGCCCACCGGATCTTTATCGGGCCTGGCGCGATCATCTATGGTCACGGTGGCGTTGAGGTAGGCGACCATACGCTCATCTCGATGCACTGCCGCATCCTCTCCTCCAATCACGCCATGCCCCCGCTCGGCACGATCATACGCTTGCAACCTGACGAGCTGCGTCCGACCAAAATCGGCCGCGATGTCTGGCTGGGCGCCGGCGTCACGGTCTTGGGCGGCGTCACCATCGGCGACGGCTGCATCGTCGGTGCCGGTGCCGTCGTCACCAAGGATCTGCCGCCCGGAGCAATCGCTTACGGCGTTCCAGCTAGCATGCATGGATGGCGCCAGCAGCCGCAGAACGAGGTTTAAAGCCTTGGCGCCTTCTCAACGGATTTTTCCACTTCAGGTCTGGGAACCGGGCAAAGTCCGCGTCCGTGGTGTGCAGGACGGGATTGTGATCAATAGCCAAAGCCGCCAAGTGCGCGTCGGTGGTCAGGTTGCCTGCCGTGCCCGCTTGCCGGAGCAATGCGTTGAGCGTCGTGAAACGCGAAGCCTTGGGCGAAAAAATGGCGACATGAGGCAGCGACAGCCACACCTCCACCCGTTCAAGTGCTTCCGCCGGGCCGAAAGGCGTGTGGAACACTCGCGGATGTGCGCTCAACCGGATGAAAGCCAGCAGAACGACCCAAGCCAAATCCACGCCTTCCGGTCCGGCCAGCCGCTCATCCCACCAGCGCCGTGCCGCCTCGTGCCGCGGGTCCAGTGCGTTGTGGGCGTAAATCAGCAGATTGGCTTCTGGCAGAATCATCCGGTCTTCCGTGATTGCTTTGCCAGAAAACCTTCCGCTTCGAACTCATCGGCCAACTGGTTCATGCGATCGGGATCAATGCCCGGACGCAAGCCCAGCACCGCCGACCGCGTACCTACTTTCCCCACCGGGGTCTTCATGTCGCCTCCAATCCCTTACGCAGCGTGGCGTTGAACACCCGGTTGAACGGCAGGTCCGACGACAGACGACGGCGCTCCAGAACGTCAGCCAAATCATCTTCTATTGTCAGGAGGGCCTCATGCGCGCATCGCCGCATCAATGATGATGAAGTCAAGATGCTCACAAAATCTGGCAATTTAGCCTCTCGTGCCATCGCTCAACAAATTTAGATCGGGGGCCTATCCCCTGCTTGTGGCGTTCGGATGCACCATGATCTCGCTCGTGGTGTTTTCGCCCAGGCCCTGGTTGATGAGCGCGCCCGCCGCAGGCACGTTCCAATGGGATCGCGGGCTGACGTTCCTCCAACAGGTTGATGAGCCGTTCCGTCAGGACATAGAGCCGGCAATGTTGTGGCGGCAACTGCCCGCGCTCGTCTGCCACTATGCCGGTCTGCGCAGCCGGACCGCCTTTCTTTTCCCGTGGCTTGGCGCGTTTACGGCTGTGGTTTATGTCGCGGTCGTCGCGGCGCGCCAGAATCCCGCCCCGCGCTTTGTCTGGGGCTGCACCTTACTGTATGCCAGTTCCGCTGCTTTACTCGTGCCCGCGCATTGGTTCGGCATCAATGATGGCTGGATTTGGCTCGGGCTATTGGCCGTGGCTTTCGGCCGCTCTACATTCACGCCGGTCATTGCGATTCTACTCTGCCCCTGGGTGGATGAGCGTTTTCTTATCGCCTTGCCCGTGGCGTTGCTGATTCGTGGCAGGGCATCGGATCCTGCTTTCTGTTGGAAACATTTCACTCTGCTCGTCTGGATCCTCCCATATGCGCTGATCCGCGTCGGCTTCCTCGGCGTATCCGGCGGCGCACTCACTTCCGAATATCTTGGCGACCGTGCGCAAATGCTGATCCATCTGGCACCGTTCGCCCCGCTGGGCTGGTGGATGGCGCTGCGCGGCGGCTGGGTTCCCGCAGGGTACGCAGCGGCGAGATATGGCTGGAGCATCGCCGTGGCTTCCATTCTCGCCTTGTTGGCCTGCTTCGTCGTCGCGTACGACATCAGCCGCTCGGCCGCCGTATTGGCCCCGCTGATGCTGGCCGGGTGCTTCGAGTGGCATCGCGTCCATCCGGCGGATGCCGCGCGCCAAATCTGGTGGCTGGCCTTGATCAACCTGCTGCTGCCCGCGGTTCATGTCGTTCACGACAAAATTGACCTGATCAACCCCTTGCCGATCGAACTCATCCGCCTCTGGCAGGGCATCGGGTAGTCAAACTATGAACATTTCCGTCATCATCCCCACGCACAATCCTGATCCGCAGCGGCTCCGACGCACCCTTACCGCTTTGCGTGCCCAAACCCTGACTGTGGAACAATGGGAATGCCTGCTGGTGGACAACGCCTCTTTGCCCGCGCTGCAGTTGGCGGACTGGGTTAACGACGCTCCCGCCACCCTGCGTCTTGTCGTCGAGCCGACCCTCGGCCTCACTGCCGCCCGGCGCGCAGGCTTGAATGCAGCCCACGGCGAGCTCGCCGTGCTGGTCGACGACGACAACGTGCTCGCGCCTGATTATCTGACCGAGGCTTTGCGGTTGTTCGATGCCACCCCAAAACTCGGAGCGGCCGGTGGGAAATCCCTGCCCGAGTTTGAAACCGAACCTCCGGAGTGGACCCGCGAGTTCTTTCCCTTGCTCGCGTTGCGCGACCTGGGCTCGGAGCAGGTGATC
>JADLBI010000327.1 GCA_020847775.1 Opitutaceae bacterium | reverse complement strand
GTCATCCTCGAGCAGTATGACTGGATTGAGCCTGGGGCAGAAGGGAAGGGGGACGCATGAAACGAGTACGACCGGAACAGTGGGCATGCCTGTTTTTATCCTTGGGACTGGGGACGATAATTTGGTGGGCATCTCACCACCCGGAATCGGGTCCGCCCACTACTGGAAATTTGGCGGATGCCGGGCTGGTTGATTCGAGGCCAAACGCAACCGCGCCAGAAACAATCCAGTCGCCAATACAGGCGTGGTCGCAACCAGTGCCTCAATCGCGCGGTCGTGATTGGGTTTTCGGGCTGTTTACCCCGCCTGCTATTGAATATCGTGCCGCCACGCATGAATTCAGAGTGAGACCGCCAACAGAGCCGGCGCCACACGTGGCTGAACTTATCGGCCCCACGACCGCCCCGGTCTTGTTGGGAGTACGGCAAGAAGACTATCCGTTGCAGTTGGCCGGCTTTATGGGCGAGGGCGCGCAGGCGCTCGGCATTTTTGAAAACCGCCGAAGTGGCGAGACCCTGCTGCTGCGTGCTGGTGGGCACGTCGCGAGTCTCGGGCTTGAGGTGACGGATTTTAAAGTGGTGCCTGAAATAGTCGCATTACCCGAAAGCATGAGTGTGCGTGGTATGCGCGCCGTGGCCACGGTGCGCGAGACCGGCGGGCGCACACTGGAGTTGCGAGAGGGCATCACAGCACCGGGAACCGGGCTGGTCGCGCGCATCAGAGTCGGTGCTTCCCTGCATGAACTAAGCGAGGGGGCGACACTGCCCCAGGGGGCGATTAGCTACCGCGTCACAAAAATCCAGCTCGCGCCCGCTTCTGTGGATGTTACCAAAGAAAGCACCGGCGATGGCACCCTAGAACAATATCATTTGCTGCCGCACGCATTGCCCGACCTCAAACAGCCCTAGTTACCCGTCCGAATGAAACGAATTTTCCCCGTCCCCCTGCAGCAATTTGTTTTTCGCGCGTCGCTGTTTATTGGGGTCCTGTACAGCCAAGCCAACGCGCAAAATAACACGGAGGACAAAATTCGGCTCATGGAGACGGCTTTGCAGGCGCGTGACGCGGGCGACTTGGCCACGGCCCGGCACACGCTTTTACTCCTATCCGAGCTCTCGCCCAACGACGCCACAGTCAAACGGCTGCTGACCGAGGTGGATGCGAAGCTAACCGTCCCGATCGCCATACCGGCTACACGGCCCGTGGTTTCCGCGCCTGCCTTTGTGGATGAACAGGCCGAGGCACTGGCGCGTGAAGAGACTGATCGGCTACGCCAGCTACTGGCGGAGACCGAGACACGTCGCACCAAGGCGCGCCAGCAGTTTCGGGCGAACGATATTACCGGCGCACTGGCGACACTCGATGATGCGGCGGCGGCTCTGCCCGCCAATACCCTCACCGTGGCAGCACGAGCCGGAATCAGTCATGATAAAAGCGAAGTGCTGCGCGACCAAATCCGCCACTTGATCAAAACAGGCGAGCTGCCCGCCGCACGTATCGCGCTGGCGATGCGCGAACAACTGGATGCTGGCGACGAGTTGAACACCGTGCTCGCGCAGGAGATTCATCGCGCGGAACGGCAGCTCGCGGCCACCTCTGACTTAGTTCAGACGAGCCGGCCCCGTGTGACGGTATCGACCGGCGAGTCGGAGTTGGAAACATTGCTGCGTCGCGCCCGCAGCCAATACGTAGCGGGCGCTCCTACCGCGGCACTGGCGACCTACCGCGAAGCGGCGTCCCGCGAGCCCGGCAATGCTGAGGCGGAAAAATTCATCGCGCGTATCGAGCGTGAGCTAGCGCAGCCTGAAAGTTCACCGCGCATAGCCACACGAGCCGGGTTGCTGGCCGAGGTGGATCAAAGCTGGCTGCGCCCAAATGCGCAGCAGGAGCACAGTCCGGCGACTCGGGCTGAAACTGACCTTGCTCCGCTGCGTCGCAAACTCGAAGAAATCGTTTTGCCTACTGTGAGTTTCACCAAAATCGAGATCGGTCGGGTTGTCAGCGCATTGAGCGCAGCGTCGGTCGAGTTTGACCCTGCCGGCACAAAGGAACGAGGCGTGAATATCGTGCTGCTCGATCCATCCGGGCAGAGCCCAACGGTCACGCTGGCATTGCGGAACACTTCCCTCAAACGCGTGTTGGATTTTGTCACTCAAGCGATCGGCTATCAATACGAAGTGCAGAACGACGCGGTGGTGGTGCGCCCCGGCGGGGAGGCAACCACGCTTGAGACTGCATTCTTTCCCGTGTCTCGCGCCACAGTTTTGCGCATGACCGGGGCCAACGCGGCGGTCTCAACCAACGCGACGTCCGGCGGCGCCAACCCCTTTTCCTCGGTCGGCGTGAGTAATGAACCTGGCCCATCGGGCAACGAAGCGCCCGGCATGAAGTCCTTTTTGCAACAGGCGGGCGTGAACTTCGAGGCCACGCCGGGCAGCAGCCTCGCTTACGACGGTTCATCAATCATCGTCACCCAAACGGCGCGAAACCTTGAGCGTATCCGCAATATTTTGAATCGTTACAACGACATCCGGCAGGTTGAGATCGAGGCGAAGTTCATGGAAGTGCAAGAGGGCGCGCTAGAGGAACTGGGGGTGAATTGGAACGTCGCCACCAAGGCCACGCAGCGTAACGCCGGCGCGCAGGCGCAATACCAGACCGCGGGACGCGATCTGCCCGCCGCCTTCAGCAGCAACACCAGCAGCCAGCAAGGCAGCATCGTCCGTCCGGAAAGCGGCACGGTGTCCGGCAATGGCGACATCACGATCACGCCGGGCTTGAATATCCCGATCGTGAACCACCCGCCGGGTATTCCCGGCGCGCCGTATCTCGGCCTCGGCGCCAACGCCCTCGCGAACATCACCGGCGTGATCGGCGAATTCGACGTCAACGCGGTCGTGCGCGCGCTTTCTCAGAAGCAGGGCACGGATTTGCTCAGCGCGCCCAAGGTCACCGTGCTTTCAGGCAATCCCGCCACGATCACCGTCGCGCAGGAATTGCGCTATCCGCAGAGTTTTGGGCAAACGCAAAGCCAGGTTGGCACGGGCAGCGCGAGTGGGGGAGGTTCGGCCGGCGTGGCGATCACGGCCGGCACGCCGCAGGAATTCACCACGCGCAACGTCGGCGTGGAGTTGAAAGTG
>JADLBI010000326.1 GCA_020847775.1 Opitutaceae bacterium | reverse complement strand
CGTCGTCCGCGCGGTCAACAAGATCGGCCTCGAGCGCAAGGGCTACACCCCGGAGCAACTTGAGCGCGTGAAGCAGATCCACCGCGTCATCTACCGCTCCGGGCTCAACCGCACGCAAGCGCTGGAAAAACTCACCGCGCACACCGAAGCCGCGACGCCCGAGTTTCGCCAGATCATCGCGTTCACCGCCGCGAGCGAGCGCGGGCTTGCGTCCGGCGGCAGTTGAGCCGCCCGCGTTCACGAGAAAAGGCTCGGCAAACCGGCGCGCTGCGGCACCTTGCACCCAAGCGACCCGCGATGTTGTGGCTTTACCGCATTCTCTACTTGCCCGCCTTGGTGCTGGGCGCGCCGTCTTAGTTGTGGCGCATGCGCAAGCGCGGCGGCTACCGCGAGAACTTTGGCGAGCGTTTCGGCCGGGTCGCGGCCTTGCCGCCCAAACGGCCCGGCGTGAAACGCATCTGGCTGCAAGCGGTGAGCGTGGGCGAGATGCTCGCGATCGGTCCGTTGCTCAACGCTTGGCGGCGCATGGGCGGGGTGGAGGTTTATCTCACGACGACCACGAGCACGGGTTATCGGCTCGCGCAGGAACGTTATCGCGACGCCACGATCGGCATCGGTTATTTTCCGCTCGATGGTTGGCCGTGCAGCGCGCGGGCATGGCGCGCCGTGCAGCCCGATCTCGCCCTGCTGACCGAGGGTGAGCGTTGGCCGGAACACATTCATCAGGCCGCGGCGCGCGGCGTGCCCATCGTGTGCGTCAACGCGCGCTTGTCCGATCGCAGTTTTCGGCGCATGGCGCGATTTCGTTGGGCGGTGCGGCCGCTGCTCGGCGGCATCACCCGGTTGCTTGCGGCCACGGCCCAAGACGCGGAACGCTTTCAGGCGCTCGGGTTTTCCGCCGAGCGCATCACCACGACCGGCAGCATCAAGCTCGACGTGATGATTCCGCGATTGGGGGCCGACGAAAAAACACAACTGCGCCGCGCGCTTGGGTTGCCGGGCAACGGGCTCATCCTCATGGGCGCGTCCACCTGGGAGGGGGAAGAGGCGGCTTTGGTGCAGGCGTGGCAAGCCGCGCGCGCCGCCGGGCAGGCGTGCGCACTGTTGCTGGTGCCGCGCCATGCCGAGCGGCGCGGCGCCATCGAGCTGCTGTTGCGCGGTCACGGTGTTAGCCACCACTTTCGTTCACGCGGCGCGGCGCCGGGCGAGGTCGCGGTCGCGGTCGGCGACACGACGGGTGAGCTGCGCCAGTTTCTGCAACTGGCCGACGTGGTATTTGTGGGCAAAAGCTTGGCTCCGCACACGGAAGGGCAAACTCCGGTTGAGTCCGCGATGCTTGGGCTCCCGATTTTGTTCGGCCCCGGCATGGCGAACTTTCGCCACATCGCGCGCGAGCTCACGGCGTGCGGCGCGGCGCGGGTGGTGGCCGATGCCAACGCGTTGGGAGCGGCGATTAGCGGCTTGTTGAAGGACGCGTCGCGGCGCGCGGCGATGTCGGACGCCGGGCGAAAGTGGCATCAGGCGAATGTCGGCGCGGTGGAGCGCACGCTGGCCGAGTTGGCCAAGCTATAGGCGGCATATTTCACACTCCAAGCCACGCTTTCGGGCTACGCCCTCAAACGCGGCTACGGTAGCCGCGTTGGAATGGAATGACAACGTGGCCACAATTCGCCTCTGAGTGTGAAATATGCGGGCTAGGCGGCGCGGCCGCGATGCCGGTCACCGCGGCCAGTCGGGTTGATCCTTGAAGGGGCGGCAGGGCATGCCGCGGGTGAGATCGGCGACGAGCGGGGGGCGTTGGAGGTGCAGGGCGTGGCGGTCGAGTTCGCGCGCCGTGATTTGGCCGACCGGGAAGACGCGCAGGGTGAAAACGTGTTCGCCTTGGTCAACCCAAGCGTAGTGATCGAGGGTTTCAGGCAGGACTCGCGGCTCGTGATGCGCGAACGGACAGGAGCGCAGCAAGGTGAGGTGGACAGCGGCGTGGTCGCCACTCACGGCGAAAACTTCGGGAGCGATGAGGCCGGCGCGACGCCCATCGGCAAGCTGCAACAAGGTGCGGTCGCGCAGGGGCAATTCGCGGCCGTCGCTGGCGCGCGGCAAGGCACCGCCGCTGATGCCGTCCTCGCGTGATTTGATCTTGGCGCCCGGTGCCCACGACAAGCGCAGCAGCCGGTGATGTTCATGCCAATTCACCCGCAGGCGCAGTTCGTAGAAATCCTGCCCGCGATAACGTCGCCAGTCGGCGCAGACGCGGCTCTCGCCGATGCGACCGTCCACCCGCCAGAGATGACGAAGCGGACCCGACTCGACCAAGACAGGTTCGCTCCAATGGGCCTGGTCCACTTGCGGTCCGGCAAAACGGTCGATGCCGTGCGACCACGTGTCGGATTTGTCCTCGATCAGACGCAGTTCAGGCAGCGGGCAAATCACTTTGTTGGCCGTCAGCTGACCGGAACCGTCGGTTTTGACCGTGAGCGTGAAGTCGGGCGCAGTTCCTTTGAGCGACGCCTGCTTGCCGTTGGCATTACGTGCGATGCGCACGGCACTCATGCTGCCAGTGGCCAGATTCAGCGGGAACAGCACGCGCATCGTGTCGGGCATCAGTGTTTCCGGCTCGATGATCTGGTGCGGCACGAGCCGGCCGCGGTCATCAAGCAGACACCAGTCCGGTTTCCAGTGCGTCCACTCCAGCCACGGTTCGTGTTCGACGAAGTCGGCGAACTTTTCCCCGGTGTAATTGGCGAAGACCATGCGTTGGCGCGGATCGGCCGGCAACGCGTGCACGCGGCGGCGGAAGGTTTCGCTGAGCACGGTTTCGGCCGCGGCCTTGACGCCGGCGAGCTGATCGTCCGCGGCCTTGGCCGCGCTAGGGGTGCAAGACCCGCCGAGCGTGTCGTGAAACGAATTGAAACACAGTGATTCCCACGCGGCGGCGAGGGTCGGGGCGGCGGCTTTGCGTTCCGCGGGCTTGGCGGTGGCGAGAGCGCGCTCGGTTTGCGCAATCATGTTCTCGGCGCGCCGCACGCCGAGCTTCACCGGGCGGTGCGCGGTGTAGCAACCGATGGCGTGCATCTGCAATTCGCCGGTGACGAGCGGCAGCTTGTGCCGCACCGGAGCGATCGCCTTGAAGTAGCGTTCGGGCGAGGAGAACTCGAACTTCACGCCGGGCATGGCATGCATGTTTTCGCGGCACCAGGCGATGATCGCTTCGTTGGGCCCGCCGCCGTGGTCGCCGACGCCGAGGAAACACATCGTGTGATCCACGCCATTGGGCAGTTCAGCCAATGAGCCCTCGATGTGATCGAACGTCGGCGGGTAAATGGTGCAGTAACCGTGGGCGATGCGGAAAGTCGTGACTTCCTTGCCGCCGGGCCGGCCGCGCCAGCGGAAAACGCGTGACGGCAGGGTGGCTTCGTGCGCCATGGGGCGCATGAACACATAGCTGTCCTGTCCATGTGCCGCCATGATGTCGGGCAATGATGCGGTGTGACCGAACGAATCGACATTGTAGCCGATCTTGGGAAACAACCCGAGATGCTGCTTGAACCACGCTTTGCCGAGCGCGATTTGTTGATGCATGTTGGCCGCGCCCGGCAGATTGCAATCGGGCTGAATCCACCAGCCGCCCACCACCGACCAGCGACCGGCCTTGATGTGTTTGACGATGCGCTTGAACAACGCGGGGTCATGGCGCCGCACCTGCTCGTAAACCCAGGCTTCGCCGCGGGTGAAAAAGATGTCGGGATGGCGGTCGAGCGTGTTGCACATGGTGTAACACGTGTTGAGGCATTCATCGACGCCGGCGGTCCAAGGCCAGAGCCAAACCGGATCAAGGTGGGCGTTGAAAATCAGGTGAACGGTGCGCATGGGGAAGAAAGCAGGGAAATCTTAACCGATGAATTTCACCTGAATGACGACAAGCGAAATGTAGGGCGGGAATTCCGATTCCCGTCAGTTAAGTCAGGCTTAACGGGTTTGACGTGACCGAATCATGCGCGGTTCGACGGGTGTGGACCGCGATATTTCGTTCAAGATTTAACTCAATCGCATTGGGCTGATCTCGATTTGCGCCGACACCGGGATTGAAAGACCAAGTGTGTTCAATCCGTGCACGCCAATTGACCGGTAGGTGGACATGGCCCGAGAGGATGATGCGAGGGCCAAGACCGGAACGACAGATTTCACCCAAATCGAATGATCCCTGATTGGGACCGCTACGCTCTTGACTGGTGGTGCAATCATCCGGCGGAGCATGAACGAGCCAGATTTCCGTGGGCGTGCCGGACACCGGCAAAGGCTGATTCCATCCGATGCAGCGCAAAGCGTAACCCTTCAGATTGAACACGTCTCCATCTGACCAAAATTGATTGGATCGCACCTCACGCATCCAAGTCGTGCCGACAGTTCCGTCTGCGTCATCATGATTGCCCGAACAAATGGCAACTGGCGTGGGTATAGCGCTCAACACTTCGCGGATTTGTGCGATTTGATCCCTCGGGCTGGTTTTTGAAAATAGATCGATCAGGTCTCCCGTCAGACAGATCAGGTCGTAACGATGGCTGGTGTTTTTCAGCCACGAGAACCACGGGATGTGGTGGTGAAAGTCCGAACAGTGCAGAATACGCATGACTGACGGATTACGATTTGATGCCAAGTAGCTGATTCAGTTGCTGGGTGCTGTCGGGATTGCGGGTTTCATGCGCGTCCATCACCCAGCGAGTGCCGGCAGGCAGGAAGAGCAGTTTCGCGATTTGTCGCCGGGTGACGGCCATGTCCGGATCGAGGTCGTCGCCATGATAAATGACACAGAGCGAAGGCGAATCCGCCGGTGTCTGGACGCGACCGCGAAGGACGGCGTCGTAGAGATCGGCCAGTCGGCGAGCCAGGTCGCCGATCAACCTTGGTTTTTGGTCGAGGATTTCGCCACCATACCGGTGGTGGGCCCATTGCAGGGCGAGTTGCGGCGCAACCGCGAGTTCCCAAATCAGTGCATGT
>JADLBI010000325.1 GCA_020847775.1 Opitutaceae bacterium | reverse complement strand
TCGCGGGGTTGATCACGCCGAGGGTGTTGGAAACGTGGGTGAAGGCGAAGAGCTTCACCTGGGGCGTGAGCAATTCGTCGAGCGCGGCGAGATCGAGCCCGCCTTCGGCATTGGCACCGAGCACGGGCACGAATTTGAGCGTCGCGCCACCGGCCTTGGCG
Source organism: Opitutaceae bacterium (assembly GCA_020847775.1). Taxonomy (GTDB): domain Bacteria; phylum Verrucomicrobiota; class Verrucomicrobiia; order Opitutales; family Opitutaceae; genus Cephaloticoccus. The sequence goes on along the minus strand of JADLBI010000325.1, from coordinate 5,021 downwards.
GCCTGTTGCCACGGGATGAGATTGGAGTGGTGCTCGATTTCAGTCGTGAGCACGACATCGCCGGGCCGGAGGTGCGCATGACTCCAACTGCGCGCGACGAGGTTGATGCTCTCGGTGGTGCCGCGGGTGAAAATGATTTCGGCGGGATCGGCCGCGTTGATGAATTTGGCGATGCGGGCGCGCGCGCCCTCGTAGGCGTCGGTCGCGCGCATGGAGAGCGCGTGCAGGCCGCGGTGCACGTTGCTGTTGTCGCGTTCGTAATAGCGCGTGAGCGCGTCGATCACGGCGCGCGGCTTTTGCGTGGTGGCGGCGTTGTCGAGATAGACGAGCGGATGGCCGTTGACTTGCTGATGGAGCGCGGGGAAATCCGCGCGGACGTTTTTCCAGGCGGGCATGGTCAGTCCTGGTGGGTTTCGGTGGTGGCGGGGGCGGCCTCGCCATTGAGGGCGTTGAGAGCGGCGTGCCAGCCGAGGGTGGCGCATTTGATGCGGGCGGGAAAGGCGTGCACGCCGGCGAAGGCGGCGAGATCGCTGATTTCCTCCGGAGCCTCGCCGGTGGTCACGATGTGGTGGAATTCATCGAACAGCTTTTGCGCTTCCGCGGGGGTTTTGCCTTTGAGCTGCGTGGTCATGAGCGAGGCGCTGGCTTGCGAGATGGCGCAGCCGGAGCCGTCGAAGGAGAGGTCTTGGATGTGGTCGCCGTCGAATTTGAGGTAAACGCTGCACTGGTCGCCGCACGAGGGGTTGTCGCCATGGGCCACGCGGTTGGCGGTGGGCAGCTTACCGCGGTTGCGGGGGCGGCGGTTGTGATCAAGGATGACCTGCTGGTAGAGGTCGGATAAATCGGACATGCGGCCAACCGTAGCGCAAAGTGCGGGCGGCGCAAAGCGGGTTTTGCGTTTTGCGCGGCATAAGGCCGTCGGGCCTCAGATGGTCTGGGAGTGTTTTTTCGCGCCGGGGCGCAGATAGGCGTCGAACTTCATGGCGATGACGCGCAGGAGCGGCAGGCCGACCTCGGTGACGCTCAGGCCGCCGTCCTCGCGCCGCAGCACGCCGTCGGTGATCAAGTCCTCCAGCGCGCCCAGCTCGGTGGCGTAGGTGCCCGCGAAGTCCAATCGTAGTTCCGCCGAGAGCGCGGCGAAATCGAGTCGCCGGTCGCACATGATGCTCATGATGATGGTGCGGCGGCGTTGGTCCTCCGCGCTCAAACGGTAGCCTTTTTCGATGGGCAAGCGGCCGGCGGCAAGCGCGCTCTGCCACTCGGGCAGGGTTTTGTGGTTTTGCCGGAACGTGTCGGCGGTTTGGGAGATGGAGGAGATGCCGAAGGCGTAGAGCGAGGCGCCGGCGCGCGTGCTGTAGCCTTGGAAGTTGCGGTGCAGTCCGCCGCTCAGCGCGGCGGCGGCGAGTTCGTCACCGGGCTTGGCGAAGTGGTCCAGGCCCACGTCGAGGTAGCCCGCGGCGGTGAGTTTCTCGCGCGCGACGGCAAACATGGCCAGCCGCGCCTCGGACTCGGGCAGGGTGTGTTGCTGCTCGAAGATTTTTTGCGCGGGCTTGATCCACGGCACGTGGGCGTAGCCGACAACGGAGAGCCGGTCCGGCTCCAGCGTCAGCACTTCGTCGATGGTGTGGGCAAAACTTTCCGGGGTTTGCAGCGGCAGGCCGTAGATGAGATCGACATTGATCGAGCCAAAGCCCGCCGCGCGCAGCCACGCGAAGGCTTGCCGGTTCAACTCCTGCGGTTGGATGCGATGCACGGCGACTTGCACGGCGGGGTTGGTGTCTTGGATGCCGAGCGAGGCGCGGTTGGCGCCGATTTCCCGCAATGAGCGCACATGGTCGTGCTCCAGGCGGCGCGGATCCACTTCGACGCTGAACTCGCAGTCCGGCGCGACGGAAAAGTTTTCATGAATCAACGCGCCGAGCCGCCGCAGTTCGTCGGGCGGGAAAAAGGTGGGGGTGCCGCCGCCAAAGTGGATTTGCGAGACCGGCCGCGCCCGGTCGAGGAGCGGGGTGGTGAGTTGGACCTCGCGCGCCAGCCCGTCGAGGTATTCGCCAGCGGAATCCCGGCGGCGGGTGATGACGGTGTTGCAGCCGCAGAACCAGCAGCGCGTTTCGCAGAACGGCAGGTGAAAATAGAGCGACAGCGGTCCGGCGCCCGGCGCGTTGTCCTGCCGGATGGCTTCTTCCAAACCCAGCGGCGCCAGCTCGGCGGTGAATTGCGTGGCCGGCGGGTAGGACGTGTAGCGGGGGCCCGGCACCGCGTATTTGCGGATGAGGTCCAAGTCCAAAGCGGGCGATGATGCGGAAGGCATGATGCGGGCACTATGCGGCACCCCAGCCGGGCCTGCAACGCGGACATTGCCGGAGACTGTGCGGATATTGTCCTTCGCGGAACAGGCAGACGGGTGGACCGTGCGCTCCGCGCGCGGTCACGCTCCAGATTGTCGCTCAAACCGCCGCGCGCGGAGCGCGCGGCCCACCTCAATCCGCGTCAACTCAGTGCGCGAAAATAGATGCTCAAAAACTCACCGGCTGGCCCGTGTCGGCCGAGGCGTAGAACGCATCGGCGATGCGGGCGAAGAGCAGGCCGTCCTGCAACGTGGTCATGGGTTTGCGCTGGTCGAGGATGGAATCGACGAAGTCGAAGACCACGCCGTCGTGCTCGGCGCCGGTGCCGGATTCCTCGCCTTCCCAGATGGCGGTCGTCTTGGTGCCGGTGCCGGGATTGGGCTGGGTGAAGGTCAGGCTGGCGGAGGTGTAACGCAGCATGGCCAGGTTGAGCGCGCCCCGGTCGCCGCATATTTGCCAGACGCTGCCTTCGGGCAGGGAGGAGAATTCGGCGCGTTCGTAGGTGAGCACGCAGCCTTCCGCGAAAGTGACCATGCCGGTGATGTGCGTTTCCGCGTCGGAACCCGGCGCGGCGTAGGCCTTGAACGCTTCGGGCACGGTCCAGGTTTTCGCGAGGGCGTATTGGGGCGTGAGTTTGAAATCGAGCAGGCCGAGCAGGTAATCGACATCGTAGCAGCCCCAGTTGACGAAGATGCCGCCGCCGTTGAGATCGCGGCGCAGGCGCCAGACGGGCGGGTTCGGGTTGGGCTGATCGGCGGGCTTGGTGGCGGCGCGGCAGGTGATGGTGCGAATCCGGCCCAGCGCGCCGGTGCGGATGAAGGCGGTGGCGGCCTTGGCGGATTCGAAAGAGCGGTAACGCGCCGAGCAGCACGCGCCGACGCGGTCGCCCTGCGCGGCGAGCATGGCGCGAACTTCGGCGGCGTTCATGCCGATGGGTTTTTCCGTGAGCACGTGCTTGCCGTGTTGGAAGGCCGCGAGGGCGAGCGGGGTGCGGATGTTGGCGGGCAAGGCAAGGATGACGGCGTGGATGTCCGCATCGCGCAGCAATTCGCCCGCGTCGGTGGTCCAGCGCGCGACGCCGAACTCAGCGGCGGTCTTTTGGGCAACCTCGTCGCGCACGTCACAGACGGCGGCGGCTCGGGCGGTTTTCGTTTTGGCGAGGGCGCGCAGGTGATATTGCGCGATGACGCCGCAGCCGATGACAGCGATGTTCAACATGGGTGGGGATTGCTTTGCAGGCCGCGGCGGCCTTGTCTAGCGCGAGTTGTGACCCTCACGCATTTCATCGGCAGCGAACTCGTCATGGCGATTGGCCGGCTCGGGCCCGCGCAGGTGCTCGGGCCGTGGCGCCAACACACGCCGGCGGCGCGCCGCCGTGGCTCGCGGTTCGTGCCGGCGTTGTATGACGACAATCACGCGCACCCGCACGCCGAGTTGTGCCTCTGGCTGGAGGGGCAAGGCGTGTTTAGCCGCGATCACGCCGCGGCGATAGTGCAGGCGGGCGATCTGGTGGTGTGCCCGGCCGAGCATGCCCACGGCGAGTCCTTTGCGCGCCCGGGCGGGGCTTATCGGCTCGCGGGGTGGAATATGCACGCGGAGGAGCCCACGCTGCATGTGACGCGTTACACGCGGCGCGGCGGATTTGTTTTGGACCATCTCATGAGCCTGTCCGCGCTGCCCGCGGAGGCGCGGAAACGTTTGGATAGCCTGCGCCAATTGGCGGCGGGCCAGAGCGCGCCAAACCTGGAGACGCTGCGCGAGGCGCTGCTGACGCTGACCCTCGCGCTATACCGGCGCACGCTGGAAGCCGGGGCGGCGCAGCTCGACACGCGGGCGCAACTGGTGCGGCGCGCGGCGGACTTCGTGAAAGCGCGCGCGCGCGGGCCGTTGACGCTGGCCGATGTGGCGCGCGCGGTGCATGTGTCGCCGAATTATCTGACGGGTTTGTTTCGCGCGGGGACTGGCGCCTCGCTCGGGCGGTTTAATTTGGCGGAACGGGTGGCCTGCGCGCAGGAGATGCTGCGCGCGCCCGGGGCGAGCGTGAAGGCCGTGGCGTTGGAATTGGGCTTTGCGGACCCCTTCACCTTCAGCCGCGCGTTCAAGCGCGTGGCGGGGCGCCCCCCCAGCGCGTGGCTGACACCGGGCCCAAGCCTCGCCGACCCGGCCCCGGCACACTTGTAATATAATAGGCCAGATGACAGCAACCGTCGAACATCCCCGGGGTTAAAAACTGGCAGGAAGGATCAATGAGAACTTGGCGGTTTTGAGCTGCGGCTGGTGCATAGGATCACGTTGTCGCAGGGCGTGACAGTGCAACTGGAGGGTGGGCAGGTCGGGCGTGGCGCGCACGAGCCAGTGCGGCCTGTGGGGCGCAACGGTGACCTGAGTGCCGAGCAGCCAGATACGGCCGCGGGCATCGGTTCGGTGCAGGAAGATGATCTGACTGGACGCACCGGTAGGGGTGGATCGCCGCCACCTCTCGCGTGGCGTTACGGCCCGCCCGGAGGCCGGGCCCTGCCTCGGAAAGTGGCATAATCGCTAAGGACAGAGGGGATCAACCCGCCAGTTCCTGCGCGTAGTGTCATCTAATAGATGACACTTTGGATTTGTTCACACGGCCACTGGCGCATCGACGATTTTGCCGTCGAAGAGGTGGATGGTGCGGTTGGCGTG
>JADLBI010000324.1 GCA_020847775.1 Opitutaceae bacterium | reverse complement strand
GATTCGGTGATGTGCAGTTGGCCAGCCCGGAACGCGCGTTCCTCGGCTTCCACGCTGGCCGTGGGGTGGAAGTGAATCGCGTTTAAGCGCACCGTGGCGGCGTCCCAATACGTCGGCGATTTCTCCACGACGATGAGCCGGTCTGGCTGCCAGGACTTGAGGGTGAACGGGCCGTTGCCGACAAAATTTTCTGGGCGCGTCCAAGGATTACCGCGGCGGTAGGGAGAACCGGTTTTTCCCAGCGCAGGCAGGTAGATGGGAAACCAAACGGGGTGGGTGAGTAGAGTGAGAAAATACGGTGCCGGGTGGTCGAGCTTGATGACGAGGGTGTGATCGTCGGGCGCGGCGAAGCCGACCGCGCTGAAGTCGCGTAGCGAGCCCTTGTGGTAGGATTCGGCGTTGACCACGAGGTAGAGCATCGTGGCATAGTCCGCGCCGAGTTCGGGCGAGAGCACGCGGCGGTAGGCGTTGAGAAAATCTTGCGCGGTGAGGGACACACCGTTGGACCATCGCGCGTCGCGGCGCAGGTGAAACGTGTAGGTCAGCGAGTCGGATGAAATCTCCCAGTTGGCCGCCACGCCAGGGACGGGATGCAGGTCGCGTTGATCTTCGGCGACGAGGCCTTCGAACAAGGCGGAGACGACATTGATTTCGGGCAGGCCGGTGACGAGGTGGGGATCGAGTTCCGCAACGTCGGCCGCGAGGCTGCGATGGAGGATTTGATCGCGGTTGCCGCGCTCGACCAGGGTCTCGCGCGACCAGCAGCCGGATAAAGACAACAGGACGGCGATGCCCGGGATGAGAGCCTTGAGGCGGTGCATGGAAAGTCAGCCGCGAATTTTTTCGAGCAGCACGACGGCATGCGCGGCGATGGCGAGCCCGGCGCCGAGATCATCCACGCCTTCGTTGGTCGTGGCCTTGATACCGATGCTTTCCTGGGCGATGCCCATGGTGTGGGCGAGTTGCGTTTTCATTTCGCCCAGACGGGCGATGAGCCGTGGTTTCTCGGCGATGACTGACGCATCCACATTGCCAATGGCAAAACCACGGGCGTGCAGTTCAACGCAGACCTTGGCTAGCAGCACTTGTGAATCGATGTTTTTGAGGGCTGGATCGGTGTTGGGAAAGAAATGGCCGATGTCGGGGAGCCCGGCCGCGCCGAGTAGCGCGTCGCAAATCGCGTGAGTGATCACGTCGGCGTCGGAGTGGCCGTCGAGGCCGTAGTCGGTGTCAAACTTCACGCCGCCGAGGACCAGCGGTCGGTCTGGCACCAGCCGGTGAATGTCGTAGCCGTGTCCGATGCGAATCGTGGCCATGCTTAGCGGTGGGTTTGCGCGGTAAGAAATTCCAGCCACGTCAAGTCGGCCGGGGTGGTGAGTTTGGGGTTGGGTCGGGTGTTTTCGAGCAGCGCGACCGGGTGGCGTAGGCTTTCGACGGCCGAGGCGTCATCAGTGACGGCGAGACTAGCGGCCGCGACCTTTTGGTAGGCGCGGACGATCAGCTCGCGGCTGAAGACCTGCGGGGTTTCGGCCGCCCAGAGTTCGCTACGTTTAAGCGTGCGCAGGTGTCCTTCGGCGCGGTGCTGCTTGATCGTGTCGGTGACGCGGTGGGCGAGAATTACGGCGTTTTCGCGGCGGACGATTTTGTGCAGGGCGGCGAGCTGGTCGGCTTCAATCAATGGTCGAGCGCAGTCGTGAATGTAAACATAGCGGATGTCGTCGGGCAGGACCGCGAGTGCGTTCATGACGGAATCCATGCGCTCACGGCCGCCTTTGACCAGCACGGATGGGGTGGGGGCATGCGCGGCGAGCGCGGTCATCTGGCGTTGGTCGCGATAAACCACGACGTAATAATCAGCGACACCGCTGGCGGCAAAAGCCGCGGCGGACCAGGCAAATATGGGGCGACCGGCGAGCGGCGCGAGCACCTTGTCCTCGACGCTTTGACCCATGCGCCGACCGTTGCCCGCGGCCAGCAGGATGACGGCGGTGCGGCTCATGAGGAGATTTCCCGCAAGATAGCGCGCGCGGCGGCGGCGGGATCGGGGGCTTGGGCGATGGGCCGACCGACAACGAGAAAATTAGCGCCGGCCTGCGCGGCGGCCGCGGGTGTCATAATGCGCGTCTGGTCGGCGGCGGCACTGCCGACCGGGCGGATGCCGGGCGTCACGAGTGTAACTGCGGGCGGGAGCACCGCCCGCAAAGGAGCAATTTCCAATGGTGAGCAAACGAGGCCGTTCAGACCGGCATCCACCGCGAGTCGGCCCAAGCGGACGACCTGATGTTCAGGCGTGTCCGCGACGCCGGTCGCGCACAGTCCGGCTGCACTCATCGAGGTGAGCACGGTGACGCCAAGCAACTGAAGCTCCGGGGCATGCTGACGCTGGGCCTTCAGCGCCCAAGACATCATCTCGTGGCCGCCGGCGGTGTGAATGGTCAACATCTTAACGGGCAGTTTGGCGACGGATTCGACCGCCTTGGCCACGGTATTGGGGATGTCGTGCAACTTGAGATCGAGGAATACGTTGAACCCGAGGTCAGTGACCGCGTGCACGCAGTCGGGCCCGCTGGCGGTGAACATCTCTAGGCCGATTTTGGCCCAACGCACCGTGCCTTGTAATTGCCGCAGGGTTGGCTGGACATCCGAAACGGACGGGGCGTCGAGAACGAGAATGAGATCGCAAGGCATCGGTGAGAGTTGTGGAGGCTTATGCGGAATTATCCAAAGCCAAAAATCAAGGAGGCTGGATTTGGTGACGCGCTTCTGTCTGGCTCGTTGTGCGTGCAGACCATTAGCCAGTTCGCTCCCGCCAAGCTCAATCTGTTCCTCGCCATCACCGGGCGACGGCCGGATGGGTTTCATAATTTGGTCTCAGTGGCGGCACCGTTGAATTGGGGAGACCAGTTGGACGCGACTTCGGCCGCGGAAACGAGTTTGTGGTGTGACGATGCCGCGCTGCCGGTTGATGAGAGCAATTTGGTAATGAAGGCCGCGGCGGCGTTTCGAGCTGAGACGGGTTGGAGCGGCGGTGTGGCGTTTCGGTTGACCAAACGCATCCCACAGGGCGCAGGCTTGGGCGGTGGCAGCAGCAACGCCGTGGCGGCGTTGCGGGCCATGAACGCGCTGGCTGGTCACCCGCTCGACGAAGACGGGCTCAGGGGATTGGCCGCACGGCTGGGCTCGGATTGCGCGCTGTTTCTCGGCGGCGCACCGGTGGTGATGCGCGGCCGGGGCGAACGGATCGATCAGCTGGGCGCGGAAGAGTTGACGCGATGGCGCGGGCAGAGGGTATTCATCTTTAAGCCAGGGTTTGGTGTGGCCACGCCTTGGGCTTATCGGCAGATGGCGGCTCGGCCGGAGACGTATTTGCCGGATGCCACGGCCGAGGCGCGTTTGCGCGCCTGGCGTGAAGGCAATGGATCGGTGGAAGCTCTGCTCTTTAACAACATGGAGTCGGTGGTTTTTGCGAAATACCCGGCGCTACCCGTTTTGCACGACATATTACGAGAGCGTTTTGGACTACATTCGCGGATGAGCGGGAGTGGCAGCGCCTCATTCGCATTGGTGCCTGAGGCTATGAATTTGGCCCCGGTCGAAGCCGTCGTGCGGTCTGCCTGGGGACCGTCGGCTTGCACGGTTGACACCCGGCTCGCGTAAATCGCATTGACCAATCGAGCTAGCGACGCGTTAAGGTTGGGCGCCGCCAGACGCCCCGGCGTTGATGGTCGCGCGATGCCTGATTCGACTCCAAAGACGGAAATTACACTCAAGGGGATACCCGCTTCGGAGGGGATTGCCTACGGGCAGGTGTTTGTCTTTACGCAGAGCGACGTTGAGGTGCCGAACTATCAAGTTGATGCCGAAAAACATATCGACGAGGTGGCACGCTTTGATCAGGCCCTGCTCTACACCCGCCGGCAAATCGCCAAAATCCAAAGCGAGGTGGAACAGAACATCGGACCGGAGGAAGCGCGGATATTCGACGCGCACCTGATGGTGCTCGAGGATCAGGCACTCATCACGGAAACTATACGTGAGTTTGAAGTGACACACCTCAATATCGAGACCTGCTTTAACCGGGTCTCATCGCGCTACCTCAAGGCCTTTTCCGAAATCGACGACGAGTATCTGCGTGAACGCGCCGGCGATCTTCGCGATGTCGCGCAACGCGTTCTTAAGAATCTGCTCGGTCAGGCCGAGACCAGCCTGAGCCGACTGGCGGGGGAGCGCATCGTGGTTGCTAACGATGTGTCGCCGTCGGACTCGGCCGGCCTCGATCGCAGCAAGGCTCTGGCAGTCGTGACCGATTCGGGCAGCAAGACCAGCCACGCCGTCATCGTTGCGCGCTCGATGCAGGTTCCGGCCATTGTGGGCATGCGCGATTTGACCAGCCGTGTCCGCAACGGCGACTGGGGCATCGTGGACGGCTACGAAGGCCTTGTCATCTTGCACCCGACGGAGGCCACGCTCACGCGATACGGCAAGATCCGTGAGCAAAAGAAGACGCTGGAAAGCCGCATTTTTAACGTCAATCGCGAGCCCACCGTCACTCTCGATGGAGTCAAGGTCACCCTCCAGGCGAACATCGAGAAGGTGGATGAGATCGGACTCGTGACCCGCTTCAACGCGGAAGGCGTGGGGCTCTTCCGTACGGAATATCTCTATCTTGATACCGCACGCATTCCGTCCGAGGCGGAGCAAGCCCAAGCCTACGCGCAGGTGGCGCGGGCCCTCGCGCCACATCCCG
>JADLBI010000323.1 GCA_020847775.1 Opitutaceae bacterium | reverse complement strand
GCACCTACCCGCTGCCCGAGGCGCAGACCGACCGCTTCCTCTTCAAACTGCTGGTGGACTACCCCAACGCGGAGGAGGAATCCACCATGATGCAGCGCTGGGGGCAGGTCACCAAGCAGCCTGTGATCAACGCCGTCTCCAATGGCGAGGAGTTGCTCTCCCTGCGCCCGCAAGTGGACGCCATTCACGTCTCGCCCGCGGTCCAGGGCTACATCCTCGCCCTCGTGCGCGGCACCCGCGCCCTCGCCGAACCCGCCGCTGGCGCCAAGCGGCTGCTGAATTTCGGCGCGTCGCCCCGCGCCTCACTCGCGCTCTACCAAGCCGGCAAGGCGCTCGCTTGGCTCCGCGGCGAACCCTACCTCTCCCCCGCCCTCGTGCAGGATGTCGCGGCCGACGTGATGCGCCACCGCATCGGCCTCACCTACGAAGCCGAAGCCGGCGAAATCACAGCCGACCAGATCATCGCCCAAGTCATCGAGCGCACGCCCGTTCCCGTCGCCTGAACGTGCCGCCGGATACCACCAGTCCCGCCAACCCGATCGCGCTGCTCCGCCAGTTGGAATGGCGTGTGCGCCACGCCGTGGAAAACGTGCTCAGCGGCGAATACCGCTCGAGCTTTCGCGGCCGCGGCATGGAGTTCGACCAAGTGGTGCGCTACGAGTTCGGCGACGATGTGCGCGACATCGACTGGAACGTCACCGCGCGGCTCGGCGAACCGTATCGCAAGAAATTCGTCGAGGAGCGCGAAGTCACCTTGCTGATCGTGTTCGAGGACGCGCCCAGCCTCAACTTCGGCTCGGGGGCGCAAACAAAACGGGAGGCGCTGCTCGAACTCGCGGGCTTGGTTATGCTGCTCGGCGCGGTCAATCGCGATCGCGTGGGTTTTGTTCACGCCACGCCGCGCGGCCACCTCTTCCGCGAGCCGGTGCGCGGCCGCGGCGCGATTTTGCACGCCGCCGCCTCCCTGCTCGCGCAACCCGCCCCCTCTCTCGACAATCCAAAATCTGAAACCCGCAATCCGCTGATCCCATGGCGACTCCTCGCCCGCGCCGCGCCCAAGCACAGCGTGCTCATCTGGCTGGGAGATTTTCCGCCGCGTGAACAGCCCGACGGCTGGCTCGTCATGCAACGCCGTTACCAAACGATGGGATTTCGCGTGGACGATCCTTGGGACCGTGCGCTGCCGGACGACGGATTGTTCGCCGCCTACGATCCTACGGCGGGAAGACTCGTCACACTCGAAGGTTCGGCCGCCGAAAAAGCCGCGCATGCCACTTGGCGCGGTCAGCGCGAAGAAGCCTGGCGCCGAATGTTTCCCGATTCGCTCAGCCGCCTCGTCGTCGGCACCAGCGAGAACCGGCTTGATGCCCTGGTGAAATTTTTCCACGCCCGGATGCGGGCCCGCGCCACGCGATGAACTTTGGCGACTACACTTTCGGCGAGCCATTGTGGTTCCTCGCGCTGCTCGCGATTCCTCTCATCGGGTGGTTGCGCGGCCGCCGCCGAATCGCGGTCCTGCTCGTGCCGTTCGCCGCCGCGTGGCACCGACCCTCGCTCACCGCGCTCTCGCGCTGGCCCGTCGTCTGTGCCGTGCTTGGGCTCGTGCTGCTCGTGACCGGCCTCGCCCGGCCGCAGCGCGTGGAGGACAAACGCGAGGTTAACGCCAAGGGCTACGATATCATGCTCGCGATCGACTTGTCGGGATCGATGCTGGCTGAGGATTACGAATCCGGCGGCACGCGACTGAACCGGCTCCAAGCCGTCAAGCCCGTCATTCAGGCTTTCATCGAAAAGCGTCCCAACGATCGGATCGGCATCGTGGTTTTTGCCGGACGCGCCTATACGATGTCGCCGCTCACCTTCGACCACGACTGGCTCAAGCGGCAACTCGAACGCTTGCGCCCAGGCATGATCGAGGATCGCACCGCCATCGGCGACGGGCTCGGCGTCGCGCTCACCCGGCTTGAACAAACGTCTCGCGAGGAGGACGGTCGACGACAGGGCGCGTTTGCCGTGCTGCTGACCGACGGCGCCAACAACCACGGCGCGCTCACCCCAAGCCAAGCCGCGCAGATCGCGAAATCGCGCGGCGTGCCTGTTTACACCATTGGCGCGGGGCGGGCCGGCATTGTGCCCATGCCGGTGTTTGACGAGCAGGGCAACCGCGTCGGCACGCGCCGCATGTTGTCGGACATTGATGAGGACGCCCTGCGGAATATCGCCGACAATACCGGCGGCCGTTACTACCGCGCGGCCGACAGCGACACCATCAAGTCTGCGTTCGCCGCCATCGACCAAGCGGAGAAGATTGAGTTTCAGGCGAAGAGTCATCTTCTTACGACTGAACTATTCCCGTGGGTCGCCGCACCAGGTCTGGCGGTGCTGCTGGTTGGCGCGCTGCTCGCCCGTCAACCTTGGGGCAAGAAGGGGACCGCATGACTTTTGCGTGGCCTCATTTGCTCTTCCTGCTCGCTCTGCCCACCGCGCTGTTCGTGTGGGATATTTTCCGCGGAGTTACGGACAACACGGCGCGACACCCTAAAATCCTCACCGCCGAGGCCGGGGCTGGCTCGTTGCGCTTTCGCGCCGACGGCGCCAAACCCCGCCGCCGCGCGCGCATGTGGCTGTCCCTCGGCCTGATGTTCGCGATCGCCGCGCTCGCCCGCCCGCAGTGGGGCCGCGTCGAGGAACCGGTCTTCGACCAGGCGCGCGAAATCGTCATCGCGATCGATTTGTCGCGCTCGATGCTGGCGCAGGACATCAAACCCTCGCGCCTCGGCCGCGCCAAGCTGCTCGTCAGCAGCCTGCTCGAAAAACTCCGGGGCGAACGCGTCGGCCTCATCGTGTATTCCGGCACGGCCTTTTTGCAAAGCCCGCTCAGCGCCGACTACGAGATTTTGCGCGAGTTCCTCCCCGCGCTTGACGCGAACTACATGCCCCAAGGAGGCACTAATTACCGCGCGCTGCTCGACACCACTCTCGAGGCGTTTTCCGCCAGTGGTTCCGCCGACCGGTTCCTCATCACCTTGAGCGACGGCGAAACGACCGAGCCCGCGTGGAAAGAGCCTTTGCCCGAAATGAACAAGCGCGGCATCCGCGCCATCTGCCTCGGGCTCGGCACTGCCGCCGGTGCCATGATTCCCGACGGTCACGGCGGGTTTGTGAAAGACGAGCGCGGTGCCGTCGTCCTGTCGCGGCTCGAAAACGGCACTTTGCAGGAACTCGCCCAGGCCACCCACGGCCTCTACCGCGACGCCAGCGGATGGATTGATCTCTCCGCGCTCATCGCTGAAACTGTCGCCACCGGGCGCAAAGGCGAGTTCGTGGAAAAGCACGGCATGCGCATGATTGAACGTTTCCAATGGCTGCTCGCCCCCGCCCTCGTCTGCCTGCTCCTGAGTTTCTGGCTCGAATTTCCCGTCCGCCCCCGGCCGCGCGTCCTGCGGCTCACGGCAGCCAATCTCACCGCGCTCATCGGCCTCGCCGCCTTGCTGCCGTCTGGCTCGCCACCATTGCGCGCCGCTGAAACGGTTCCGCCGGAATTGTCTCCGCTGGGCAAAATTGTCGGCCGCGTCTCGGGACTGAACTCGCCCACCGGACGCGATTGGGCCGAGCTCGCGCGCGAAACCGTCACTTGGGGCCAGAAACTGCAAACCGAACATCAGCCCGTGACCGAAGGCCCGGTGCGCGACGCGCTCAACGCCGTTGATCTCGGAACCAAGCTCGATCCCAAAACCGCCGACTGGCCACAACTACGAAGCGAGCTGGAGGCCTTGCTGCAAAAGCCCGAGTCGCCCCCGGATCAGCAAAAGCAAGACCAGCAGAAGTCCGAGGACGACCAGAAACAGGATCAGCAAAACCAATCCCAGCCATCGCCGGACCAGCAGTCATCCGACCAAAAGCAGGACCAGCAGCCCTCGCCCGGATCGCAGGACTCGCCTTCAGATGGTTCGCCGCAGTCGAAACCTGAGTCTGCCGCGCAGCCAGACGCCCAAAAACAACCGGGCCAGCCGCAGTCCGCCTTCGGCGACATGGATCAGAAAACCCCGCCGCCCAGCTCCCCGCCTGAGCCCATGCAGCAAGTCGGCGGCGAATCCGCGCGCGAAAGCGAGGAGCGCAAGAACACCGATCCCGCCTTGGCCATGCCCCTGCAGAAACTCCAAAATGTGCGCGACAAGGATTCGCCCGCGGAACTCTTTCAACTCATGCAAGGCAAACCCGACCAGCCCGCCGCCAACCCGGGCAAGAACTGGTGATTCACATGCATCCTGTCCGCTATCTTTGCTTTTTCGTCCTGCTCAACCTCACCGCCGTCGCTCAACGCGTGATGTGGAGCGACGCCGGCACGGGTGACCCCGCCGATCTCCAACTCGTCTTCGAAGAGTGCGAGCCATCCGGCACGCCCGCGCTGCCCTCGCTC
>JADLBI010000322.1 GCA_020847775.1 Opitutaceae bacterium | reverse complement strand
GGTGTTGATCATTCGGCCCGGCATCATCGTGGGACCGCACGATCCCACGGGACGATTTGCGTATTGGGTCCGGCGCTTTGCCGCGACGGGTGAATTTCTCGCGCCGGGCGATGGTGGGGAGCCGTTGCAAATCATCGACGCGCGCGATTTGGCGGCATGGATGATCAGAGTGATCGAACAGAGAACAACGGGCGCATTCAACGCCGTCGGTCCTGAAGGTTCGCTGAGCTTTAGGCAGTTTATCACCACGGGGGTCGCGGCCTTGGGAAATCCGACCGCGCCGATTTGGCTGCCGGACGCCGTGTTGAAGCAGGAAAAAATTGAAGGCTGGGACAAGCTTCCGCTGTGGATTTCCAACGCGGACGAAAACCTGGCCGGGGTGTATCGAATCGACGGGCGCAAGGCGTGGCAGGCGGGCCTGACGCATCGCGATTTGTCGGAGACGATCCGCGATTGCGCCGCTTACGAGGCGTCACTCACAAACCCGATAATCATCGGCCATTCACGCGAAGAGGAACTTACAGTGTTGGGCAAGATTCGAGCGAATTGATCACGCGCGCCGCGCTACCCAGAAGCGGCACTCGTCTGAAAATTCGCGGACTTTGCGCGGCTCGGGGGAGATGCGACGGCGCATTTCGTCGAACTCGTGTTTCCAGCCGGTGGCTTTTAAATCGGCGAGGATTTCCGAACGGATGGGCAGATGCATGAACGTGCGGCCCACGCCATCCTCTTCGTAGTAACGGTCACCGAATTCGCGCAGGATGGGATCCTGTTTGCCCTTGGCCCAGCGTGCGGCTTCGAGCCTCCACAAGACGCGCTCCGTGGCGGAGTCTTCGCGATCATGCGTGGTGAACAAAAGCGGCGCGCCGAGCCGACAAACCGCGGCGAGCTGGCGCAGCGCGCGGCGGCGGTTGCGGCGCAGCGGGATCTGCATGAGCCCGTTGAACAGGAACAAGGCGCCGTCGAATAAAGTGTCACGTATTACGTGACACTTTTCCAGGCGCGTGGCGTCGGCGTGGAAGAGGGTGACGCGGTCGGTGACGTGGCGTTCGAGGGCGAGGCTTTGGGCTTGGGCGAGCAATTCCTCGGCGAAGTCAAAGGCGTGCAGGCGTTGATAGCCGTCTTCGGCGAGCGCGACGGAGACGCGGCCTGCGCCGCAGCCGGCTTCGATTAAGTGCGCGGCTTTATCCGGGAAAAAACGTTCGATAAGGAGGCGCTCCGATTCCCACAGTCCGACGCGATGCGCGGCCTTGGTGTAGTGCACGACCGCGCGCAGGTCGTTGAAATCGTCGCGCACGGTGCGGTTGGAAACAGGAGTCATGCCAATGGTTCACGCCTTCTGCCACGCCGCGATGAACATGCCGTTGGCGTTGAGTTCGTGGGGCCAGAGGGTTAGAGCCGGGAGCGAGGAGCCAAGCGCTTGGAGCGGGGCCGGCGTGAATTCCGGGTGCGCGGCAGTGAACGCATCCGCGATGGCGGTGGTTTCGCTGCGGGTGAGCGTGCACACGGCGTAGAGGAGCCGGCCGCCGGATTTGAGCGAGCCCGCGGCGTGGTGGAGCAAGGCGGTTTGGGTGGCGGCGAGCTCGCGCACGTCGTCGAGGGTGGTGGTCCAGCGGGCGTGCGGGTTGCGCTGCCAGGTGCCGACGCCGCTGCAAGGCGCGTCGATCAAGATGCCGTCGAATTTCGCTTTCGTGGGCAGGCGTTCGGAGCCGTCCCAGGTGGCGGTGCGGAAATTGAAAATTTTGGCGCGGGCGGCGCGGCGTTTGAGCGTTTGCAAACGGCGCTCGTTGCGGTCGGTCGCCCAGATGAGGCCCTTGTTTTGCATGAGATCGGCGAGGTGCAGGGTCTTGCCGCCTTCGCCGGCGCAGGCATCCCACCAAGTCTGACCGGGAAACGGCGCGGCGGCGAGCGCGACCAGTTGCGAGGCGAGATCTTGGATCTCGAATGCGCCTTCGTGAAATTGGGCGGTGCGGAAGAGATCCTTTTCGCCGGAGTAACGCACGGCATCGGGTGCGTGCTGGGAGGTTTGGCCGTGACCGAGGGTTTGCGCCAGATGATGCGCCTTGCCGGGGCGAGCACGCAACCAGAGCGCAGGTTCGCGTTGCAACTGGCGCAAGTAGGCTGCTTCCGAAGGGTAGGGGCGGTTATCCTTAGCCGCACTCGGGCCGTTGGGGACAACGGCCCCTACCTTGGCCTCCGGCCAATCGATTTCCGCGGTCAGCCATTCCGGCACGGCGCGCGCGGCGAGAGCCTCGGGTTTTACGGATTTGGCATCACGGACAAAGCACTCGTTGAGGTGCAGCGCGTGATCGAGTTGTTTTTGCAGCGACTGCTTCGTGTCCACCCAACGCAACCAGCGGTAGTAATTGAAAACGCAGCGACTGATCGCGCGGCGCAATTGCGGGGCCAGCCGGTCGTGGTGATAAAAATAGCGGCGCAGCGCGGCATCGGCGGGCAACTGCGGCGTGACGGTGACGAGCACCCGGGCGGTGTGGTTGAGCGTGGTCTGATCGGCAGGCATTTTGATTATGCCCACGGAATACACGGAACCGGCGGATGGAAAGACCGGAGTGGATGCCGGTCAGGTGCGCAGTGGACCTGCGCACCTATCTTGGATTCAGATGGTTAATCGCCCGAGGTGCAGCTTGGTCTCGTAATCAAAACGCACGATGCCTCCGACAGCGTGCTGATCGAAAATGCGGTCGAGGCTGGCGACGATCGCATCGTGGCCGGACTCCAGGCCGACTGGAAGAGGGCGGGATGTTCGTAATACGAACAGTGGTGCTGGATCGGCTCGCTGGTGTTTGCCGCTACGGTGAGTGATCAGCCGCGCTTGGCGGCCCAGCGGCGCTCTTGTTTCAGTTCGAGCGGTTTGGTTTCCAACTGCACCCCGGCGACGGCGGGATGGGCGCGGATTGCTTGGAAGACCGGGGCGGTGAGTTTCCAAGCGAGCGCGGAGCTGGCGTCGGCGATGGCGGCGACGCGGTTTTCAAACATGAAGCCGAAATGCACGCGCGTGTCGCCGGTCTGCTTGTCGAGTGTTTCGCGCAACATGCGGAAGAAGTCGGTCAACTTGGGGTGATCCGGTTTAAGCAGCCAAGTGACGGATTTCACGGAGCCGGTGACGAAGTTGTCGAGCGGGTAGCATTCCTTGACGTTGATGCGCGCGCCGTCCTGACCGACGATGATGTTGCCCTGCACGAGGATTGGCGTCTCGGGAATGAGATTTTGGCCGTAGCGCTCGTAGGCGTCGGCAAACATGTTGAGTGCGACCGAGGCGTTGCGCGTGGCGAGCGTGAAGGCGGCCCAAGGGCGGTTGTCCTTCTTAGAGAGTTTCTTCACGATGGTGCCGACGATGCCGCAGAGACGGAATTCGAGGCGGTCGTTGATCTGCAACAATTGTTCGACCGTATAAGTGTCGATCGCCTCGGAGAGCCCGGCAAAGACGTTCATCGGGTGCCCGGAGACGTAGAAGCCGAGGAGTTCTTTTTCGAACTGAAGTTTTTCGGCGGAGGTGAAGTCGTCTTGGGATTTTGGATTTTCGATTTTGGATTTTCGATCTTCGGAAGGCGCGGGCTCGGCCAGCATATCCATGAAGCTTTCCTGACCGGCGGCGCGGTCGCGGGCCTGCGCGGCAGCGGCGTTGAGCGCGGTGTCGATGCCGTTGAAAAGCACCTTGCGCGAGGCGCCGCTGAAATCGAAGGCGCCGGTTTTCACGAGATGCTCGAGCACGCGTTTGTTGGCGGCCTTGGTGTCCACGCGGGCGGCGAAATCGTCGAAGTCCTTGAATGGACCGTTGGCCTCGCGCTCCTCGATGACGCGGAGAGAGGCGGCTTCGCCGACGCCCTTGATGCCGGCGAGACCGAAGCGGATTTTGTCGCCGACGGGCGTGAAGGTCTCGCGCGACTCGTTCACGTCGGGACCCAGCACGGTGAGGCCCATGGCTTCGCATTCGGCGATGAAGTGGGAGACTTTTTCGGCGTTGCCGAGCTCGGCCGTGAGCACGGCGGCCATGAACTCGACGGGATAATTGGCCTTGAGATAGGCGGTTTGGTAGGCGACGACGGCGTAGGCGGCGGAGTGCGATTTGTTGAAACCGTATTCGGCGAACTTGTTGAGCAGGTCGAAGATTTCATTGGCTTTCGCTTCGGCGATGTGGTGCCGCTCTTTGGCACCGGTGACGAATTTGACGCGTTGTTTGGCCATGGCCTCCGCGTCTTTTTTGCCCATGGCGCGACGGAGCATGTCGGCGCCACCGAGGCTATACCCGGCGATGACGCGGGCGCACTCCATCACTTGCTCCTGATAAACGATGACGCCGTAGGTTTCCTTGAGCACCGGCTCGAGGAGAGGGTGCGGGTAGGTGATGGCGGCGGGGTCTTTTTTGCCCCGGGCGTAGTCGGAGATATATTGCATCGGGCCCGGCCGGTAGAGGGCCGAGATGGCGTTGATGTCGTCGATGTTGGAGATGCCAACTTGGCGTGCGGCGTTTTGCATGCCGCCGGATTCGAGTTGGAACACGCCGACGGTTTTGCCGGCGTTGAGCAGTTCGTAGGTTTTCGGGTCGTCGTAGGTGACGGCGTCGATGTCGAACTGCGGGTCGTGGATGCGGCGGACGTGAGCGACGGCGTCGGCGATGATGGTGAGCGTCTTGAGGCCGAGAAAGTCCATCTTCAGCAGGCCGAGTTTGTCCACGGCCTTCATCGAGAACTGCACGGTGACGTCGCCCTCCTGCAGGGTCAGCGGCACGAAGTTTTCGAGCGGCTGGTCGGTGATGATAATGCCGGCGGCGTGCTTGCCGGTGTTGCGCACCATGCCTTCGAGGACGAGGCCTTGGTCGAGGATTCTTTTCGCGACGGGGTTGCGATCGTATTCGCTCTTGAGTTCGGCGGAGCGTTCGATGGCGGCCTTGAGCTCGATGTTGAGCTCATCGGGCACCATTTTGGCGAGGCGGTCAGCCTCGGCGAAGGGCAGGTCGTGCACGCGGGAGACGTCGCGCACGACCATTTTGGCGCCGAGGGTGCCGTAGGTGATGATGTTGGCGACGCAGTCGCGGCCGTATTTTTCGCGCACGTAGTCGATGACTTCGCCGCGGCGGCGCATGCAGAAGTCGATGTCGAAGTCGGGCGGCGAGACGCGTTCGGGGTTGAGAAAACGCTCGAAAAGCAGACCGAAGCGCATCGGGTCCACGTTGGTGATGCCGAGCAAATAGGCGACGAGACAGCCGGCGCCCGAGCCGCGGCCAGGGCCGACGGGGATGGCGTGCTGTTTGGCCCAGGCGATGAAATCCCAGACGACAAGAAAGTAATCGATGAAGCCGGTGACGCTGATGATGGCTTGCTCGTAGCCGAGGCGGACGACGAGTTCTTGCGGAGGGGTAAGGCCGTTGTAATCGGGCGGCTGCGGCTTTTCGCCGACTGGGCGGTGGGTGATTTTGTCGAGTCGAGCGGCGGCCGCGGGTTCTATGGCGACGGCGTCGAAGTCCACGTCATAGCGCTTTTTTAAGCCCGCGACGCAGAGCTGGTGAAGGTATTGCGCGGGCGAGAGGCGGGCTTGGATCTCGGGCGGCAGGGGATATTTCGGGTAGCGCTCCGAGCCCTTGGGGAAGGGGATGGCGAGATCACACATCTCGGCGACGAGCTGGGTGTTCGTGAGCGAGTCGGGCACTTCCTTGAAAGTGCGGGCCATCTCGTCGCGCGTTTTCAGGTAAAATTGGGTGCCCTCGAATTTGAAGCGTTCGGTGTCGGTGAGCTTAGCCCCGGTCTGGATGCAGAGGAGGGTGTCGTGTGGGCCGGCATCGGCGGCCTGCACATAGTGCACGTCGTTGGTGCAAATGACCTTGAGGTTGAACTCCGCGGCGAGGTTGAGCAGGCTGGGGATGATTTTGCGTTGCTCGGGCAGGCCGTGATCTTGGATTTCGACGAAGAAGTTTTCACGGCCAAAGATGTCCACAAACCGCGCACAGGCCTGGCGGGCCTCCTCTTCGCGATCATGCAGCAGGTGCTGCGGCACGAGTGAGGCGAGGCAGCCAGTGAAGCCGATGAGCCCGCCCGCGAATTTGGACAGGGTCTCGATGTCGGTGCGGGGTTTGTAATAAAACCCGCGCAGGTGGGCGTCGGAAACGAGTTTGAGCAGGTTTTGGTAGCCTTCGAGATTTTTGGCCAGAAGGCCGAGGTGGAACATCGACTTGCCCTCGTCGGAGCGACCGTGCTTTTCGAGCCGTGAGGTCTCGACGAGGTAGAGTTCGCAGCCGATGAGGGGCTTGATGCCCTTCTCCTTGGCAGCGTTGTAGAAAGCTATGGTGCCATAGAGGTTGCCATGATCGGTGAGGGCGACCGCGGGCATCCCGAGCTCCACGACGCGATCCACCAGCCGGTCGATTTGGCAGGCCCCGTCGAGCAGGCTGTAGTCCGAATGGACGTGCAGATGGACGAAATTTTTATCGGGGGCGGGCACGGGCTTTCAACCAATCCCGCCATGCCAGCTGCGCAAGGCCTAATGCCGCCAAAATAGAGCCAAAGGTCGAAAAATCCTGTGCGGAAAAAAGCCATTGACGGCGTCCGCGTGGGGTGGCTTGCTTTTGGGCTTTTCCCTTTCAAAACCGTCTAGTTCACATGTCCATCGAAATCAAAATCCGTAAGAACGAGCCAATCGACCGCGCGCTCCGCCGTATGAAGAAGAAGCTCGAGCGCGAGAACATCATCAAGGGTGTGCGCGCCAAGCGTTACTACGAGAAGCCCTGCGAGAAGCGCCGCCGCAAGGACAAGGTGCAGGCCTTCACCCAGATGCTGCGCCGCCGTTACGCCGAGTAATCGCGCGTCGGTCTCGCCCAGTTACCTTTCACCGCATCCCGCCCGGATGCGGTTTTTTCGTGCAACCACGGCGGCAAATCGTTTCGTGGTAAGTCGCTTTGGCCAAACCGCTTTTCTCCCTTTCGACCTGCTGGTGTTCCCACCGTCACACCGACGGCTACGCGATGCTGACCGAGATGGCCGAGCTCGGGTTCACGCACGCGGAGCTGAGCCACGGCATCCGCATCAGCCTTGTGCCCGGCATCATGAAAGCGGTGGAGGAGGGCGTCATGAAGATTGGCACGACGCATAATTTCTGTCCGCTGCCGCCGGGGGTGAATCAGGCGGCGCCCAATTTGTTTCAGCCCTCAGCCGGCGACCGGCAGGAGCAATCGCAATGGCTGCGCTACACCAAACGCTCGATCGATTTCGCCGCGCAGCTCAAGGCGCGCCTCATGGTCTGTCACCTAGGCAGCGTGGAGTTTTTCTGGTTCAGCCCCGAGGATAAGCTCGCGCGCTACCAGGACGCGCACCCCGGTGTTGATCTGCGCGAGGACAAGGCTTACCAGCTGATACTGGCCAAGGCCCTCGCCAAAATGCGCCAGCGCATGGGACCGTTCTGGGCGCGCACACAGCAGAGCGTGGGCGAGATATCCGAATACGCCGCCAGCAAGGGCCTACGCTTGGGATTTGAGAATCGGGAAAAATTTTCCGAACTGCCGCTGGACGACGATTATAAGGCGTTCGTGGCGGACTTTCCCGCGGGTGCGCCCGGCGGCTACTGGCACGACACCGGCCATGCCGACATCAAGGAAAAGCTCGGACTCCTCGACCACCGCAAGCACCTCGAACGCATGGTGCCGCACACGCTCGGCTTCCACCTGCACGACGTGGACACTAGTGGCCGGGACCACCAACCGATTGGCGACGGGCATATTGATTTCAAGATGGTAAGCGAATTTTGGAAACCCGAACATCTGCTCGTGCTGGAGCTGAGTCCGCGGGTGGATGTGGAGGGGGTGCGCCGCTCGAAAGAACGGATCGAGGCTCTGCTGGGGTAGGATTTTGCCGGCGAGCCGTGGCGCGAACTGGCGGGTGGATTGACCGGTATAATACCCCGGAAAGCCTCACGCCTGCGCGCTTTGCGCATAGGCGTCAGGCTTGCGCCGCATTCGCGGCATAAGCCGCCATCCCCACGCACGAGCACACGAGATTCCGATCACCGTAAACGTTGTCCACGCGGCCGACGGCGGGCCAGAATTTGGACACGCGGGTGTGTTGGTCGGGGAAGGCGGCGGATTCGCGCGAGTAGGGGTGTGTCCATTCCGTCATAGTGACGACCGCGGCGGTGTGAGGTGCGTTCTTCAGCGGGTTGTCGAGCTTGTCGCTTTCGCCGCTGGCGACGGCGGACATTTCGCCGTGGATGGAAATCAGCGCGTCGCAGAAACGGTCGAGTTCGCTCTTCGTTTCGCTTTCGGTCGGCTCGATCATGAGCGTGCCCGGGACGGGGAATGACATCGTCGGCGCGTGGTAGCCGTAGTCGATCAGGCGCTTGGCGACGTCCTCGACCTCGATGCCGTGTTGTTTCCACGGGCGGAATTCGAGGATGCACTCGTGGGCGACGAGGCCTTGCGCGCCCTTGTAGAGCACCGGAAAACAATTCTCCAAACGCTTGGCGATGTAGTTGGCGTTGAGGATGGCGGTTTGCGTGGCGCGGGTGAGCGCGGCGGACCCCATCATGCGGATATACATCCACGGAATCACGAGAATGCTCGCGCTGCCAAACGGCGCGGCGCTCACGGCCCCGACGATTTTCGATTTTGGATTTTCGATTTTGGATTGGAATACGTGACCAGGGAGGAACGGCGCGAGGTGGCGCGCCACGCCGATCGGGCCCACGCCGGGGCCGCCGCCGCCGTGCGGGATGCAGAAGGTCTTGTGCAGGTTGAGGTGGCAAACGTCGGCGCCGATGAAGCCGGGCGAGGTCAGGCCGACTTGCGCGTTCATGTTGGCGCCGTCCATGTAAACCTGGCCGCCGTGCGCGTGAATCGTGGCGCAGATGTCCTTGATCGACGTTTCAAACACGCCGTGGGTGGACGGGTAGGTGACCATGAGCGCGGCGAGTTTCTCGGCGTGCTGCGCGGACTTGGCCTTGAGGTCGGCGACGTCGATGTTGCCGTTGGCATCGCAGGCGACGGGCACGACGGTCATGCCGCACATCGCGGCGCTGGCGGGGTTGGTGCCGTGCGCGCTGGTGGGAATGAGGCAGACGTGGCGCTGCGTGTCGCCGCGCGATTCGTGATAGGCGCGAATCGCGAGGAGTCCGGCGTATTCGCCCTGCGAACCGGCGTTGGGTTGCAACGACACGGCGGCGAACCCGGTGATCTCGCAAAGCCATGTTTCGAGATCCTTGAAGAGTTTTTGGTAACCGCGCGTCTGTTCGCTTGGCGCGAAGGGATGCAGTTTGCCGAACTCCGGCCACGACACGGGAAACATCTCGCTCGTGGCGTTGAGTTTCATTGTGCAGGAGCCGAGCGAGATCATCGAATGGCAGAGCGAAAGATCCTTTGCTTCGAGCCGCTTGATGTAGCGCAGCATCTCGTGCTCGGTGTGATGGCGGTTGAACACCGCGTGCGCGAGGAACGGCGAAGTGCGCGCGAACGCGGCTGGAAGATCGGAGTCCGAAGATGGGAGTTCGGACAGGCTGGCGGATTCGTTAAAACAACTGAGCAACGTTTCGACGTCTTTGAGCGTGGTCGTTTCGTCGAGTGAAATGCCCACGGTGTAGGCGTCGATGCGGCGCAGGTTGATCTTGCGCGCGGCCGCGGCGGCGTGGACGCGCTCGGCGCCGACATTGCCGATGGTGAGCGTGTCGAAGACGGGCTCGGCGTTGATCTTGGCACCGAGTGTGACGAGCCCGCGGGCGAGGATTTGCGTGAGCAGGCGCGCGCGTTGCGCGATGCGTTTCAAGCCGGTCGGGCCGTGATAAACCGCATACATCGAGGCCATGACGCCGAGCAGCACTTGCGCGGTGCAGATGTTAGACGTGGCCTTGTCGCGGCGGATGTGTTGCTCGCGCGTGCCGAGGGCGAGGCGCATCGCGGGATTGCCTTGCGCGTCCTTTGAAACGCCGACGAGGCGGCCCGGCATCTGGCGCTTGTGCGCGTCGCGCGTGGCGAGAAAACCGGCGTGCGGGCCGCCGAAGCCCATGGGCACGCCGAAGCGTTGCGCGGAGCCGACGGCGACATCGGCGCCGAATTCGCCCGGCGGACGCAGCAGTGTGAGCGCGAGTAGATCGGTGGCGGCGACACAGAGCGCGCCGGCGGCGTGGGCTTTGGCGAAGAACGCGGCGAAGTCATGGATGCTGCCGGTTGTATCGGGATACTGCACGAGGACGCCGAAAACCTTGCCTGCGAAATCATACGTGGCGTGATCGCCGACCACGACCTCGACGCCGAGCGGCTGGGCGCGGGTCTTGACGATATCGATCGTTTGCGGATGGCATTTTTCGGAAACGAAAAACACACTCGGGTCAGACCGGCCGCCGAGCTTGATGCGGTGGCACATCATCATGGCCTCGGCCGCGGCGGTGCCCTCGTCGAGCATCGAGGCGTTGGCGATTTCGAGGCCGGTCAACTCGGTGACGACGGTTTGAAAATTGAGCAACGCTTCGAGCCGGCCCTGCGAGATCTCCGATTGGTAGGGCGTGTAGGCGGTATACCAGCCGGGATTTTCCAGAATGTTGCGCTGGATGACGCCGGGCACCGCGGTGTCGTAATAACCCAGGCCGATGAAGCTGCGGAAAACCTGGTTCTGCGCCGCGATGCCGCGAAGTTCGGCGAGGGCGGCGGATTCGCCGATCGCTTCGGGCAGGTTGAGCGGCTTGGGCAGGCGGATGTGCGGCGGCACTGCGGCATCGGTCAGCGCGTCGAGCGAGGCGTAACCGGTGGCGCGCAACATTTCGGCAAGTTCGGCGTCAGGCGAGCCGGTGTGGCGGCGTTCAAAACTGTCGAGCGGGGCGATGAGGTCGCGAGGCGATGGCATGGACGCGACGCTAGGGCGACCCGGAATTGGCGCAACCGGGAAGTGGCCGGGCGATTTCAATTAAGGGTTTGTTTTCGGTGCGGAAGCCGGGCTTGTTGCCTCAGGATTCTGAAGGTGGCCCATTTCTGCCATTCTGAGCGCAGCGAAGAATCCGGTGGAACGTCCGTTTGCGCATATCGTGCTGGATTCTTCGCTGCGCTCAGAATGACAATCGACGAGCCATGATTGCCGCCGCCAACACCGATGATCGATCCGCTGCGCAAGAGGGACGCTCCAAACCCTTTTGCACCCGGGTGCAGCGGGCCGTTTTTGTCGATCAGCGGCTGGCGGAATTGTATCCGGAAACACCGGTGCCGCTCGCGCACAAGGATGCCTACACGCTGCTGGTGGCGGTGTTGCTTTCGGCGCAATGCACGGACAAGCGGGTCAATGAAGTCACGCCGCGCTTGTGGGCCTTGGCGGATAATCCGGCGGACATGGCCCGGCAGCCGGTGGTCAAAATCCGGGAGATCATCCGTCCGTGCGGGCTGTCGCCCCAGAAGGCGAAGGCGATCTCAGGTTTGTCACGAATTTTGATTGAACAGCACGGGAGCGCGGTGCCGCGGACGTTTGCGGAACTGGAAGCGTTGCCCGGCGTGGGGCACAAGACGGCGTCGGTGGTGATGAGCCAGGCATTCGGCGTGCCGGCGTTCCCGGTGGACACGCACATTCATCGTTTGGCGCAGCGGTGGAAACTGACGAACGGTAAAAACGTCGAACAGACCGAGGCCGATTT